>JAEWHQ010000349.1 GCA_023387715.1 Pseudomonadota bacterium
TTTCGGTTGGGAAAGGTTGTGCCAACCGTGCATTGGAGGTGAAGCTGCTCCAGTCAATTTCCAATGGCTCAAGGCCGGGTAAATTGATGAAGGCAGGGCCTGTCAGCTGATTATTGAGCGACAATGGCGCATAGATTGCAGAGCCTGAACTAAAGCGGCCAGCCATGAAGGAAATGCCTTCAGACTTTTGCTGCCATGAAATGCTTTCGCAAACCACATCAAGCTTCAGCGGATAGCCGCTGGTTTTCAAGTTTTCACATTGAACATTAACGCCTTTGGCTGTTAGCCCTTTAAGGTCACTGGCGGCGCGTGTTTCCACTTTGTTTGCCAGATAGAACCAACCTGCCGTATAAAGAACTGCGACGAGAGCAAGCAAAATATAAAGCAGCCTTAGCTTCCTGCCTGAAGGTGTCACAGGTGTTGTCGCAGTGGGTGTCATTGACATTATAAAACGGCCTTGTGCTCAATAGCGATGTTACAGATTGATTTGAAAACATATCTGACGGATGTTTGTAGCGTAACATAACAGCGCTTCGCAATGAGACCAGACTAATGATTGATAAAATACTATGAAAGATTTCTGGGTATTCGGTTACGGCTCGCTGATGTGGCGGCCGGGTTTTGATTTTGTTGAAAGCAAACGGGCTCGGTT
This sequence comes from Pseudomonadota bacterium, assembly GCA_023387715.1. GTDB lineage: Bacteria > Pseudomonadota > Alphaproteobacteria > Rhizobiales > Rhizobiaceae > Paenochrobactrum > Paenochrobactrum glaciei. The sequence continues at coordinate 653 of JAEWHQ010000349.1, forward strand.
GCATGGGTTTCACCGCAGCCTTTGCATTTATTCGCATGTTTATCGTGGCACAGCCGAAAAACCGGGGCTGGTGCTGGGCTTGGACGCGGGCGGCTTTTGTGACGGCATGGCCTTTAAAGTGACAGAAGATGCCACCCAAAAGGTTGTGGACTATTTGCGCGAGCGTGAGCAGGTCAACAATGTCTATCTGGAGAAAATGCAAGCAGTAGAGCTGGAGGATGGCTCAAGCGCGCAGGCAATCGTTTATGTGGCCGATTGTACCCATGCACAATATGCCAGCGCTTTAAGTATAGAAGCGGCAGCGCAGATCGTGGCGGCAGCCTCAGGCATTGCCGGGCCTAATCATGAATATGTCAGCGCTACATTAGAGCATCTGCAACAGATGGGCGTGCATGATGAAGGCTTAGAGCGCGTTTGGCATTTTGTGAACACGCATTGGTCAAAGTGAATTTACAGGTTTTAACCCTTGTTCTGCCATCAGCCAACAGCTAAATAATCAAAACGCAGGGCGATCATTGTCAGGTTGCGCTTTATAAAAATATTCTTGACCTTAAGTCATACCGCTTCAGGAGATACGCATGATCGCATTATTTGAAACAATCGATATGGCGCTCAATCTTTACACATGGATTATTATCGCCAGCGCGGTTTTTTCGTGGCTTTATGCTTTCAATGTGATCAATTCGAGCAATCGTTTTGTCGCCTCGCTTGGCGAGTTTTTGTATAAAGTGACCGAACCGGTTCTGCGACCAATCCGCAATATTCTGCCACAGCTGAGCGGCATTGATATTTCGCCGGTGATCTTGCTCTTTATCATTTTCTTCATCCGCCGCTTTATGTGGACAACATTGCTGCCGATGGTGCTGTGAGCATCAGTTTCTACCGGCTTGAAAAAGAGGGTGTGACGCTCTTTGTGCGCCTCACCCCCAAAGCCGCTAAGGATGCGGTAGAAGCCGTTGTTAAAAGCGCTGATGAGCGCTGTTATTTAAGTGCAAGGGTGAGGGCAGTGCCCGAAAAAGGGCTTGCCAATAAAGCGCTGGAAAAGCTGCTGGCAAAAACTCTGCAAGTACCGGCAAGCACAGTCTCGGTTGATGCAGGTGCCACCTCGCGAGTTAAACAGATTTTCATCAGCGGTGATCCGGCCGAAATAGCACGCCGTCTTGATCAGTTTGCATGAATGAAACGCATAAAAAAACTGCCGGTTTTGACCGGCAGTTTTTTTGTATTCTATCTTAAAAGCTTTTGAGAGATTTAAGCGCCTTTAGCGCGCTCAATTGCTTCTACGATCAGCTTGCGTGCGTAATCTTCGTCGCCCCATTCGCCGATCTTAACCCATTTACCAGGTTCCAGATCTTTGTAATGTTCAAAGAAATGCGCGATCTGCTGCAAGGTGATTTCCGGCAGGTCTGAATAGTCGTGAATTTTTTCATAACGACGGGTCAGGTGCGGTGATGGCACAGCAATGATCTTTTCGTCCTTACCGGCATTGTCTTCCATGACCAGAACGCCGATCGGGCGAACATTGATCACGCAGCCAGGAATCAGCGGACGGGTGTTGCAGATCAGAACGTCGATTGGATCGCCGTCGTCTGACAGGGTGTGCGGAACAAAGCCGTAGTTACCCGGATAGGTCATCGGCGTATAGAGGAAGCGGTCAACGATCAGTGCGCCTGCATCTTTGTCCATCTCATATTTAATGGGATGTCCGCCGACCGGAACTTCAATAATGACGTTAACGTCTTCGGGAGGATTGGAGCCGATGGAAATGGCATCAATATTCATGACGTATCCTTTCGTTTGGCGTTCTGATATCGGGTTTCACAGCGTCACGCAACAAAAACGAATAATGCAAAAAGCGGCGAATTGTCGTTATGTGCATGAAGCGGTGTGTGCTGGTATCAGATGCCTGTATTAAGTGAGTGTGATGATGGGTGATTATTTGTTCGTTTTCACCGGAAAACCGAGTTCTTTCAGGCGGGAAACCGCTGTTGGCGGCATTGGTGGCGGGTTTTTGTCTTGAGCGGCAGCAATCAGCAATTCATCGCAACCGGTCTCTGTGTCGCGTGTTAAGCGCTCCAGAAATTCATGCTTATCAAGACCAGCCGGAATAACCGGAAGGACGCGGGCGCGAATAGCGCCGGGATAGCGGAAAATGGAACGGCGCGGCCAGTAAAGTCCGGCATTATGCGCAATCGGCAGCACGGGCAGATTTAGTTCGGCATAAAGATGCGCAACGCCATATTTGTATTGCGGCTCAGCACCTGGTGCACGGCGTGTGCCCTCTGGATAGATCAGCACCTGACGGCCTTCTGCAATGGCTTTTTCAGCACCTGTCGTGATGGATTTGAGCGCTTTGACGCGTGAGCCGCGATCAACAGGGATCATTTCCATTTTGCCGACATACCAGCCGAAAACAGGAATGCGCATCAGCTCGCGCTTCAGGATCATCACCGGATCATCAAGATAAGGCAAAAAGGCAAACACATCCCAGAAGGACTGGTGTTTTGGGGCGACGATATAAGCGCCTGCCGGAATATTTTCCAAACCTTCAATGATAAAATCGGTGCCGGCAATTTTCTTTTGCAGCCAAAGACTGCTGCGCGCCCAGAACTTTGGCACCAGCCATGCTTTTTTACGTGGCATCAGAAAGTAAATCGGCGTCCACAGGATCATCTGGAGGATCATGCTGAGGTAGAAAAAGAAGTTAAACAGAAGTGACCTGATCGCAGTAAGCATAATTATTCAGTCAGTCTCCTGAGTGCTGATGGTGTAAATATCCGAACAGCAAAAACTCCTACAGATATTATCAGCAAAATGCCAGATTTATGTTGGCATAGCATCTGTGCAGATAAGGCAGGGCAGTTTTAATCTTGTGTTTGTTGCGGCTTTTATGCAGGGCCGCCAAAAACCGAAAGCTCGGTCAGGTGAAAAAGCGCGCCGAGATATTTGATATATTCGGTGACAAGCACGCGCAACACATCGCCCTGAATAACCCAGTTCGTATGACGCAGATCGCTGTTGACCACCGGATAGGGAATGAATTCCACATCATCCATAAGGCGGGAAAGCTCTAAAATAGAGCGCGGAATATGGTAATTATTGGTGACCACAATCACCCGCTTATAATTATGCGAGCGGATCCATTGCGCACTTTCAGTAGCATTGCCGATGGTGTTGAGGGCTGATCTGTCGAGATCAATGCAGCAATTGAGCAAAGCTTCATTGGCAATGGTCACGCGTTGCAGTGCCTTTTTATTGGTGGTCGGATGCACGCCGCTGATAAGCAGGCGTTGTCCTTTTTTATTTTGCAGAAGCTCAATCGCCACATCAAGGCGCGCTTTGCCGCCGGTCAAAACGATAATGCCGTCGGCCGGTTCTAAATCATCGGGCGGAAACATATTGCCGACTTTTTCGCTAAAAATGAAAAAGCCCACTGTCAGCACGACAATGCAGGACAAGAGAATAACCGATATAGGCCGGAACCGTCGCATAATACGCCTGATAAGGGACAGCATCACTTCAGTCCCTTTTAACGCGGCAGTCAGATGAAGAAGGCATATAAAGCATAATCACTGCGCGGTTCTGGTTGCGAAAAATATGGTTGTTATCATGTTGGTTAAAGCCAGATTAAACCGAAGTTCCCGGTCCGTCCATCTGTGATAATTGACGGATAACCGTAATGCGGCTTGTCAGCATGGTGAGCAGGCTGACCATGAAAATAATAATGGCTGCGCCAATATATCCCTCGCGGCCGATCACAAAATTACCGAACATTGCAGCTGCCTGATCGCCCTCCGGTGTGGCCATACGATTGTTTGACCACCACGAAACAATGAAGAAAATTGCCATGGCAAATGCGCCACCACACAGAGCACCTTTTAGTGCTGTGCGGAAGAAATGCCATTCAAATTCCCGTGCAACGGTTTTGGATTCTGCACCGATAAAATGCAGCACTTCGATAATATGGCCATTGCCGGACATCGCGCCGCGGGTGGCAAAAATAACGGTCAGGATCGTTGCCGACATCACCAGTGTGAGAACGCAAATACCGATGAAGACGGTTGTATGTGCCATGGAGGCAAGACGATCAATCCATGTGCGGTGATCGTCAAAACTGGCGCCGGGGATTTGTTTGACCAGTTCTGCGCGCATAGCGGCAAAGTCCGGCGGTGCGTTTTCATCAATGGTTACAACGACAAGACGCGGAACCGGCAGCTCATCCAGATCAAGACCAGTGCCAAGCCATGGCTCAAGCAAGCGTGCAGTGGCCGCACGGTCAATAATGCGGGTGCTGAGCACGCCGGCAAAATTTTGCGCAATCTGGCTTGCATCTACCAGAGATTTTTCAATGTCCTGTCCGTCAAGCGGGCGGATTTGAACAGTTGCTTCACGCGCGATCTGGCTTTGCCATGTGGTGGCGGAATCACGCACTAATGTTACACCGCCAAGGGTCAGGCAGGCCAGAAAGGTCATGATGGCAATAACTATCACCAAAGCCGTGCCGGTGACACTGCCGTCTGGCACAATCGGGGTCGGGCCTTGTTTGCGCTTGCGTTTGCCGACCGCTACAAAAAGCAGCTCTTTAATGTCAGCTAGCTGATGGCTCAATTTTGCTCGTCTATTCATAAATATCAAGCCTGCCCTGATCCAGAATCATGCGTCGTGCATCCACCTGATCCATCAAAGTGAGATCATGCGTTGCAATGATAACGGCAGTTCCTGAGCGGTTTAACTCTGCAAAAAGGCGCAACAAGCGTTTGGCAAGCGGCGGGTCGACGTTACCGGTGGGCTCATCGGCGAGCAGCAGTTCCGGCTGATCAATCAGTGCGCGCGCGATGGCAACGCGTTGCTTTTCACCACCCGATAAAATCGGCGGCAGCACATGCATGCGGTCGCCAAGGCCAACCCAGTGTAAAAGCTCTTCCACCTCTGCGCGATAGGTTGCTTCTTCTTTGCCACGCACGCGCAATGGCAGCGCCACATTTTCATAGGTGGTCATATGGTCGAGCAGGCGGAAATCCTGAAACACGATACCGATACGGCGGCGCAGCAGCGGAATTTCTTTGCGTTCAAGGCCGCTAATATCTTTGCCGAAAATATTGATAAGGCCGCGCGTTGGCTTCATCGCCATAAATAACAAGCGCAAGAGCGATGTTTTACCGGCACCTGAAGGGCCGGTTAAAAACTGGAATGAGCGCGCAGGGATATGAAAGCTGACGTCCCGCAGGACTTCAGGCCCCATGCCATAACGCAAACCTACTTTTTCAAAGCGAATCACCGCATGTTTTCCTTGAGGTTTTTCTCATTTGACTGACTAGCTTAAGACCATTGCGCCTGATGGTTAACCTTCCGTTAATTTTGCTTGTTTTTGCTGTTTAAAAACGTGCAATTTTTTAACGGTGCCAGCTAAAAATCATTGCCTGCAATGGCTCAGCAAAAGCAGATTTTATCATCCATTGTCTGCATTCTTATTTTGCGTGAACCGCTTACCGTATGGATGAAGCGAAAGACTATGCAAAAAACACAGCTAATATGACGAGAACAGGTGCTTTTTCCTAAAATTATGCTATATACGCGGTGAGATTGTGGCTGTGAATGCTTTCGCAGCCCTTTATTTTTTTAACTTACGGAGAACCGGCACGATGCCAGAAGTCGGCGGCAAGACACTTGAAGTACTGTTCAGTGCCGAACAGATTGCGGCTCGCAATGTTGAAATTGCGCGCGATATCGCAGACCGCAATTTTCATAATCTTTTGACAATATCTATTCTCAAAGGTTCATTCATTTTTGCTGCTGACCTGATCCGCGCAATGCATGATGCCGATGTGGAGCCGGATGTGGAATTCATCACTGTTTCCTCTTACGGAACAGGTAAAGTTAGCGGCGAAGTACGCTTGTTGCGTGACATCGACAGTGATGTGAAAGATCGCGACGTTCTGCTGATTGATGATATTCTTGAATCCGGCAAAACGCTTACTTTTGTACGCGATCTGATGCTGGAGCGCGGCGCACGCAGTGTTAGCATTGCAGTGCTGCTGGATAAGCCGGTACGCCGTAAAATGGATATCGAAGCTGATTTCGTGGCTTTCGAATGCCCTGATTATTTCGTTGTCGGCTACGGCATGGATGTGGCGCATGCGTTCCGCCAGCTGCCTTATGTCGGCCGCGTGATGGGCGAATAAGATTTAGCTTGTCTTTGACAGATTAAAGCCGCTGTGATGATGATCACAGCGGCTTTTTTATTGCCTGAAATTTTTCAGGAAATGCTTCAATCAAATTTCAGCAGGCGTTCCAGATAGTCTTTTTCCATCTGCGGGCTGAGGGCATCGCCAAGGCGGCGGCGGATTTCATCCAGAATTTCGCGTGCACGCTGAATATCAGTCTCACC
>JAEWHQ010000020.1 GCA_023387715.1 Pseudomonadota bacterium
CACCAAGGCATCATAAATCGACGCATCACCGTGCGGATGGAATTTACCCATCACGTCACCGACAATACGGGCGCATTTTGCATAGGCCTGATCAGGATTGAGACGCAGCAAGCGCATAGCGTGGATAATGCGCCGATGGACGGGTTTCAAACCGTCGCGCACATCCGGCAGCGCACGATGCATGATCGTGGACAGTGCATAAGCGAGATACCGCTCTTCCAGAGCTGATTTTAAATTAACCGGCTCAATGTGATTATCGCCGCCACCAGGCGGAATCAAACTTTTTCCCATGTGAAATGAATACCAATTAGGCGATTCGACGGCAAGTCAAGAACCGATCAAGCCAACAGTTTAAAGTCATAAATCTGTTTCTAACTTCATGTTCTATGGCCGGAATTGTTAAAAATCACGACAGTTAACAACTCATCCTAATTTATGAGTAGGAAAAAAGTAAATAAGTTACTATCAAACAATTCGACTTTGACATCCTTCCAATATTAATAGGTCAATAAAAATGAAAATGAAATATTTTATTTCAGCCACTGCGGCTTCATTGCTGATGAGCACATCGGCATTTGCACTGGATGCAAATGCTGTCGCTGAACGCATCAAATCCCTTTACTCCAAGCAAGGCGCAGAAATCAGCTACACCGCTGCTGAAGGCGATGCTTCGGCTGTGCAGCTGCGCGGCGTTAAAGTTGCCATGACCGCCCTGCCGGATGAAACTTTTGAAGTTGGCGATGTCACTTTGAAGAATGTCGAAGAAACCAAAGATGGCGGCTACCGCATTGGCGAGCTGATTATCCCTGACATGTCTGCTGACCTGCAGGACGAAGGCAAGAAAACCGGCAAACTGGTTATCGAAGGCATCAGCTCAACCGGTTTCACCGTACCAGCTGAAAATGCAAAATCCGCTCTCGACAAAATGTCATTCTATGACACAGCCCACATCAAAAAGCTCGAAATCATCGGTGAAGATGATGTAAGCCTGCTGATGGAAGGCATTGATGCCACTTTCAGCAACAAAGACGGCAAAAAGATCGACTATAGCTGGAATGTCGGCCGTATTCACATGAACTTGGAAAAAATCGAAAAAGACAGCAGCATGCCTGATTTCGGCATGAATGAGCTGAATGCAACGATTGCTTCCAATGGTACATGGTTGCCGGAAACCGGTGTTGCTACCCTCGACAAATTTGATGCAGACATCAAAGACCTCGGTAAGCTGTCCCTGACCAGTGAAATCGGCGGCTATGATCTGGCATTTGTTGAAGCTGTGCAGAAAACACAGGAAACAATGCTGGAAGCCGGTACTGATGATGCAGCCAGCGGCCTTGCGCTGCTCGGCCTTGCTGAACAGCTGACCATCAAAGACCTTACCATCCGCTTTGAAGACCAGTCGCTGACTAACAAATTGTTTGATTTCTACGCAGAGCAGCAGGGCACTGAACCGCAGATGCTGCGCGAACAGGCTAAAATGCTGGTGCCTTTGATGGCTATGCAGCTGAACAATCCTGAATTTGCTGAAAGCGTAAAAGTTGCAGCAGAAAAATACTTTGACGATCCAAAGTCCTTCACCCTGAAGGCTTCACCGGACAAAGCTGTTTCGATCGCTTCCCTCGTTGCAACCGCAACGATTGATCCGACCAAGATCATCCAGCTTCTCAAAGTTTCGATCTCGGCTAACGACTAATCTGTCAAAAACAAAAAACCTCCGCTTTCCTAAGCGGAGGTTTTTTTAATCTAAATTACCCACAAAAAATGGCCGCTTACGCGGCCATTTTATTTTGTAAAAACAATTATTTACAATCAGTTCTTTTGAACCGGGTTGAGACGGATATGCAGATCACGCAGCTGTGCCGGTGTTGCTGGTGCAGGTGCCCCCATCAGCAAATCAACAGCCTGCTGGTTCATCGGGAACAGCGCAATTTCACGCAGGTTCTGCACGCCGCAAAGCAGCATTACAACGCGGTCGATACCAGCAGCCATACCACCATGCGGAGGTGCACCATACTGGAACGCGCGGTAGAGACCGCCAAAGCGCTCTTCAACATCCTGCTGGCTCAAGCCCACTTTTTCAAAGGCTTTGACCATAACTTCCGGCAACTGGTTACGGATGGAACCGGAAGCCAGCTCGTAACCATTACAGACCAGATCATACTGGTAAGCTTTGATGCTGAGCGGATCTTGGTTTTCCAATGCATCCAAACCGCCCTGCGGCATGGAGAACGGGTTGTGCGCGAAGTCGAGCTTCTTGTTGTCTTCGTCCCATTCGTAGAATGGGAAATCAATGATCCAGGCCAGTTCAAAACGATCACGGTCAACGAGGTTCAGTTCTTCACCAGCGCGTGTGCGCGCAGCACCTGCGAAGGAATAGAACTTAGCCGGGTCGCCAGCCACGAAGAAGCAGGCATCACCATCACCAAGGCCCATCTGAACGCGAATAGCTTCGGTGCGCTCTTCGCCGATGTTTTTAGCAATCGGACCAGCGCCTTCCAGCTTGTCGCCTTCTTTACGCCAGAAGATGTAGCCAAGACCCGGCTGACCTTCGCCCTGCGCCCATGAGTTCATACGGTCACAGAATGCACGTGAACCACCGGTTTTCGCAGGAATTGCCCAAACTTCCACTTTAGGGTTGTTGGCAATCATATTGGCGAAAACTTTAAAGCCGGAACCGGCAAAATGTTCGGTTACCTGCTGAATTTCGATCGGGTTACGCAAATCAGGTTTATCCGAACCATAGGTGCGGATAGCATCATCATAAGCAATACGACGGAATTTCTGTGTAACCGGCTTGCCTTCAGCAAATTCTTCGAAAATGCCGCGCATCACAGGTTCCATTGTATCCCAGATTTCTTCCTGAGTTACAAAGCTCATTTCCAGATCGAGCTGGTAGAATTCACCGTAGAAACGGTCAGCACGCGGGTCTTCATCGCGGAAGCACGGTGCAACCTGGAAATAACGGTCAAAACCTGCAACCATCAGCAGCTGCTTATACTGCTGCGGTGCCTGTGGCAGAGCATAAAACTCACCTTCATGCAGACGGCTCGGCACGAGGAAGTCGCGCGCGCCTTCCGGTGAAGAAGCGGTCAGAATCGGTGTCGAAAATTCGTTGAAGCCGAGCTCGTTCATATGACGGCGCATCGAAGCAATGATCTTGCTGCGCTTCATCATGTTTTTGTGCAGCGTTTCGCGGCGCAAATCGAGGAAGCGGTATTTCAGACGAATATCTTCCGGATAGTCAGGCTCACCGAATACCGGCAATGGCAGCTCTTTGGCAGCGGCCAGAACTTCGATATTGGTGGCAACAATTTCAATAGCACCGGTTGGCAGATTTTCATTCACTGCATCGTCTGCACGAGCAACAACTTCACCATCCACACGGATAACCCACTCGCCGCGCACAGTTTCCGCGACTTTAAATGCAGGTGATTCAGGATCGGCTACAATCTGGGTCAGACCATAATGATCACGAAGATCGATAAAAAGAATCCCGCCATGGTCTCGGACGCGATGAACCCAGCCGGACAAACGGACGTTGGAACCAACATCCTCTTTACGAAGGGCTGCGCAGGTATGGCTGCGATAAGGGTGCATGATGTCTGCCTTTTAAATATAAAAAACTCTGTGCAGGCAAGAGGCTGCAAATTCTATCGGACAAGCGCATTTTGGCTCACTTTTGTCAAGTGCGCAGTGCTTATCTTACCTTGTGAAGTTGAGCAGTTTTACCTTATAAAGTGCATAATACACCATTTTTATTCAAACAGGCGCGACAAAGCACGCCGCTTTCTTTATAGAAAATGTCATGACACTGATCACCACCACGCAAGACCTCGAAGAGGCAATTGAAGCACTGTCGAAATCTGATTTCGTCACAGTTGATACGGAATTTATCCGTGAAACAACCTTCTGGCCAGAACTGTGCCTGATCCAGATGGCCTCGCCGGATGCAACCGCTTTGGTTGATGCGCTGGCACCCGGTCTGGATTTGAGCGCATTTTTCAAGCTGATGGGCAATAAAGACATCGTCAAAGTCTTTCATGCCGCGCGCCAAGACATCGAAATCATCTATCATTTGGGCAATCTCATCCCTGAACCGGTGTTTGATTCACAGGTGGCAGCGATGGTTTGCGGCTTTGGTG
>JAEWHQ010000048.1 GCA_023387715.1 Pseudomonadota bacterium
GTCCGATGTTGGCTGCCTGATTAACGGTTTCCCACGTGAAGCTAATAATGTGGTGGAAGTTGGCGGCGTTCGCACACTTTTCCGTATGCCGGATTTGCTGCCATTTGCTTTGGGCGGCGGCACTATCATCAATACGGAAACCGGACAGGTCGGCCCACGCAGTGTTGGTTATCGTATCACTGAAAAAGCTTTGGTCTTTGGTGGTGATGTGCTGACTGCTACCGATATCGCTGTTGCTGCGGGTCTGGTGGAAATTGGCGATCGTGACCGCGTCAAGCATCTTGATCAGAGTTTTGTTCAAACGACATTGAAGCGTATCAACACGATGGTTGAAGACAATGTCGATCGCATGAAAACCTCTGCTGAAAACGTCAATGTGATTGCCGTTGGTGGTGGTGCATTCCTGATCCCTGAAAAAATCAAGGGTGTGAGTGAAGTGCTGAATGTTGAGCATGCAGGCATTGCCAATGCGCTTGGCGCGGCGATGGCACAGGTTTCTGGCGAAGTGGATCAGGTTTTCTCAGGCCTTAGCCGTGAGGAAGCACTGGCTGCTGCTGAAAAAATGGCGCGTGATCGTGCGATTGAAGCAGGGGCTGCACCAGATAGCATTGATCTGCTGGATACAGAAGACATTCCGATTGCTTATCTGCCCGGTGATGCCCGTCGCGTACGCGTTAAAGTGGTTGGCAATATCACATTGTAAGAAGCTGAAATTTAAAAGCCCCCGTTTGATGCGGGGGCTTTTTGTTTAGGCGGGAAATTGTGTTGCCAAAAACTGGCTCGCTTCTTCAGCAAGTTTAATCATGCCGGGCAGAGGATATTGATCATCCATCTGGCGTAAATCGCGAATATGCTGGATGGCCGTTGCAACATCTTGAAATTGATCGCGATGGCGCCAGAAAAGATATATCGCCAATACGGTGAGTGAGCGAGAGCGACCGCCGCGACAATGCGCCAGCACATTGCCATATTTATGCGCCGGATAATGCGGCTTTCCAGGGCTTTCCTGATTTAAAATACCATCAAGGGCAAGAACTGCGGCCAGCAGATGGGTGAGCGAATTACCGTGACCATCAATCAAGCCCACTTGTGTGCGGCGGATATGGGTGCCGTCGGCCAGCTGTAATGGTGCCAGATAAACATTGACCGCAACATTCATCGTCGAGGTGATATTTTCTTGTAAAAGCAGCGCGGCATCATTGGCAGTCACCTGATTGCCGATATAAAGCGTTGCATTCTGCGCGCCTGTTTTTTCAAAAACCGGCACGATCATGGAGAAATTATCTTCTTCCTTTTCGCTCATTCCGGCAGGCGGCAATAAAGTAACAGGCATTTTCAACTCATTTCGTCTGTGGTCATCAAATATCATTTAGGCAGCGTCAATTCTTGCTCACAGCATAGACGCTCGCCTAAAATTGTGAACAGGTTTTCTGCCTTTTTAGGATCGACAAAAGCAGGCAGAACGAATCGCGCGCGGGTTTGATGGCTAAGGGCAATCACATCGCGCTGGCGCGGGTGAACATTCCATGCAAACCATTGTGCTGTGCCGTTTGTCAGCATGGTTTTGGCCGGTGTATTATCAGGCACGTGGCCGGTGAAAATGAAATTGCCGCTCTCGCCAAATTCAGCCAGCAATTCAGCCGAATGCCCGCTTTCAGCATTGGCTTCAGTGGTGATAATAATATCTGTGGTGCTGAAAGTGCTGCTATAATCCTGCTGCTGCAAAAGCGCTTTGAGTACCGGCTTTTGTGTCACGTCATAAAGCGTTTCATTTTCCAGCAACTGTTCGATTTCGGCGTAAATGCTTTGGGAAAGACGCGGGATATGACCGCGTGCTAAAAAGGCCAGCGCCATTTCAGGCCCACGTCCATGGGATGGCACGCAAAGCACAGCACCGTCTTCGCAAGCATCATAAATTTTACTGAACTGATCTTCCAAAGCCTCATCACGATCACCGTAAGATGCATCGGTCAGCAATGTGTCAGCAACAGGTGGCATGTCAAAGGGAAGAAGATTGGATTCAACACTCCAATCACCTGTATAGGTTACGCCACCATGATCGCTAAAATGCACCCAGATGCCACCGGGGGAATGGCCGCAGCGTCCGGTTTGTGCTGTCAAACCTTCAATCAGGCACGTGCCTTGATCTGGTAAAAAGCGACGATCCGCTTCTGCTACTGGTGCATTACCTAAAAAGTTCCATGTGGTGCGGGTTGCATAGACGGGAGGATTGCCGATTTGCGGACGTAAATGTAAAGCAGCAGCGTGATCCATATGGGCATGGGAAAGCACGATACAATCTACATCACCCACATGGGATAAATCCGGATAGATGCCCGGTTCGGGCCCTTCACCTAAATCTAGCATGATGCGTTTGCCGTTCATTTCAAGCACGAAACAGGCAGGCATTTTGCCGCCAAGGCCGCTGACATTGATTAGTTTTGCCATGGGAGCGCACCTTTTGGCAGTTTATGCGAGAAGAGAGAAATGAACGCCATCAGCAGGAAGATGATCATGACGATCAGGCAACCAACCGCTGCGGCCAAAGCGGAAGAACCACCTTCTTCCAGGAATACAATCATCGGGCCGATGGTGCGGGTGGAAGAAGAAACCAGCAGGATAGAAACCTGAATTTCATTGAGCGCACTCATGAAAACCAGAATGCCGCCTGCCATCAATGCCGGTGCCACCAAGGGCGCAATAATGGTGCGCATACGGGTGAGAAAACCAGCGCCTGCTACTCGTGCGGCTTCATCCATTGAGCGGTCAACCTGTGCAAATCCGCTTAATGCAGGGCGCAGACAAAGCGCCAGAAAGTTGGAAATATAGGCGGCAAAAATAATCCAGACCGAAC
>JAEWHQ010000103.1 GCA_023387715.1 Pseudomonadota bacterium
ATCACCGATAATTTCAACACCAGCCTCATGAGCCAGCTGCACTGTCCAATGGGGCTTGGGATGCGTCAGCGGTACGCCCGGAGACAAAACAAGGGCAGAAAACTGCCCCCAGTCTGCCAGACGCAGATCGCCTGTTGCAATGCCTTCAGCCTGAGCTTTGGCAACACTTTGCGGATTATCATCCCATGCAATGATCTGCGCGCCGCCCGCCACAATGGCTTTGGCCGTCGCAAGACCCGATCCCCCTAAACCAAAAAGGGCAATGGTTTTATCTTTTAAAGCGGTGATCGGGATCATTGCAAATGCCTAGCGAAGCTTCAGGGTTGAAAGACCAATCATGGCCAGAATGATAGCCACAATCCAGAAACGGATAACGACCTGACTTTCCGTCCAGCCTTTTTTCTCAAAATGGTGATGGATCGGTGCCATCAGGAAAACGCGCTTTCCGGTCAGCTTGAACGAACCAACCTGAATGATAACAGAGAGCGCTTCCACCACAAACAAACCGCCGATAATCGCCAAAACGATTTCATGCTTGGTCGCCACAGCCACGGCACCCAGCATACCACCAAGAGCCAGCGAACCGGTGTCGCCCATGAAAATAGCGGCAGGCGGCGCATTAAACCAAAGGAAGCCAAGACCGGCACCAATAACGGCACCAAGCACCACGGAAAGTTCACCCGTCCCCGGCACAAAATGGATCTGCAAATAATCAGCAAAAATCGCATTACCGGAAAGATAGGCAATCAGGCCGAAAGAGGCCGCAGCCACCATCACCGGCACAATCGCCAAACCATCCAGACCATCGGTGAGGTTAACCGCATTACCGGCACCAACCATCACAAAGGCTGCAATCGGAATAAAGAAGAGACCCAAATTCAACACGAATGTTTTCACAAACGGGAATGTCAGCGATGAGGAGAAAGGTTCCTGACCTGCATGCATGATGAACCATGCAGCCACACCAGCAATCAGAAATTCCAGACCCAGACGGGATTTGCCGGAAAAGCCTTTATCGGTCTGCTTGGTCACTTTCAGATAATCATCATAAAAACCAATAGCACCGAAACCAACCGACACCATCAGCACAACCCAGACATAAACGCTGGAAAGATTTGCCCAAAGCAGCGACGAGACCAGAATACCGGTCATAATCATCAGACCGCCCATTGTTGGCGTACCGGCTTTTTTGAAATGGGTCTGCGGGCCGTCTGCACGGATCGGCTGTCCCCGCCCCTGACGCATACGCAAAGCATCAATAATACGCGGACCGAACAAAAATACGATCAGCGCCGAAGTGATCATCGCGCCGCCAGTACGAAACGTGATGTAGCGAAACACGTTAAATGGTGCCACATGGTCAGCAAAAAACGTCAAAAGCATCAGCATGGGCGGGTCATCCTTACAGGCATCATTCTTTTTTATTCCCTAAATTTATTCCGCTGCCTCAACCGGCGGGTAGCGGGTAATCAGGGCTTTCACAATTTTAGAAAAAGCAATCGACATGGATGATTTAATCATCACCACGTCACCGGCACGCACATCATTGAGAACGGCTGGCAATAATTCATCAACGCTCTGCCCGTATTCGACATGAATTTCAACCGGCATTGCAGATTTCAGCACCGCCATTTCAGCGCCGCCGATATAAAGTGCATTCACATCCGCATCCACAATCGGGCGCGCAAGATCAGCATGAAGTTTGCCCGACTGACGGCCAAGCTCCAGCATATCGCCAAGCACCGCAATGCGACGACCGCCTGTCTGCGGCTCAACAGATTGCAACAACACAAGGGCTGCCCGCATTGATGTCGGATTAGCGTTGTAGCTTTCATCAATCAGCGTGAAATGACCATCGCCGATGCGCAAGTTGTAGGTCGCACCGCGTCCCTTTTCTGCCTGCAAATCAGCCAATGCTGCGATGGTCTTATCCATATCAGCGCCAACAAGATGCGCTGCACCGATAACACCCAGCATATTCTGCACAATATGGCGACCCGGCGCACCGATTTTGACAGCGACATCTTTTTGGCCGATGCGCATATCAATCTCGGAATAAGTCGGATGCAGTTCCACTTTGTTTAAACGGTAATCGGAGCGCACATTTTCACCAAAGGTGACAACATGCTCGACACCGGCTTCTTCAGCCAAAGTTTCCAGCTGTTTGAAACGCTTATCATCACGGTTAAGCAGCGCATAACCGCCCGGCACAATACCTTCAAAAATTTCAGCTTTGGCAACGGCAATCGCTTCCAAATTGGCAAACTGGCCTAAATGCGCCGGCGCAATCAGCGTAATCATCGCCACATGCGGACGCACCATTTTCACCAATGGCCGGATTTCATCGGGATGGTTCATGCCGATTTCAAAAACACCGTAATCAATATCACGTGGCATCCGCGCCAAAGTCAGCGGTACACCCCAGTGATTATTGAAGGAAGCAACAGACGCATGCACCGTGCCGGACTGGCTCAATACATGGCGCAAAGCTTCCTTGCTGGTGGTTTTACCAACCGAACCGGTCACCGCAATGATTTGCGCTTCTGAGCGTTTGCGCGCAGCAATCCCTAAACGGGTCAGCGCTTCCAACACATCTTCAACCACAATCATCGGCACTTGCAAATTACCGAAGGCTGCCAGACGTTTTTCTGCAACCACCATCAGGCTTGCACCTGCCGCCATTGCGTGGGTGGCAAAATCATGTCCGTCGAATTTATCGCCTTTAATGGCAAAAAATGCCTCGCCCTCTTTCAGAGTGCGGGTATCAATCGAAATGCCTGTAATGCCTTTTGGAAGGGTGCCAAACGGACGCCCTTCCATTGCCTTGACCATTTCATCAGCTGTCCACAGCCACTGGCTCATTCTTATACTTCCTTCTGACGAGCCTGAAGCGCCAATGCAATTTCAGCGTGATCGGAGAACGGCAATACCTGATCTCCGACTGTCTGGCCTTCTTCATGCCCCTTACCGGCAACAATTAATGTGTCGCCTGTATTCATCATCGCAACGGCTGCCTGAATTGCTTTTTTACGATCGCCGATTTCTTGTGCGTTGGGCGCTGCCGCCATAATTTCCTGACGGATCACTTCCGGCACTTCTGTGCGTGGATTATCATCGGTCACAATCACCACATCCGCCAGCCGCGTTGCAATTTCACCCATGATCGGGCGTTTACCCTTATCACGATCACCGCCGCAACCAAAAACAACGATAATGCGGCCAGTGGTGAACGGGCGAACCGATGCCAGCACATTTTCCAGCGCATCAGGCTTATGGGCATAATCGACATAGGCAAGCGCACCATTTTCGGTGGAGCCCACCAGATCAAGGCGACCCGGCGCACCTTTGAGGCGTTCAAGTGCCTTCATGGCAGCCTGTGGCGGCACACCTGTTTCAATGGCAAGAGCGGCTGCAATCAACGCATTGGTGACTTGGAATTCACCCGCCAATGGCAGGCTGACTTCATAAATCTCATCATTCACAGCAACTTCAAGATGCTGGCGGAAACGCTCATGCTCCAAGCGCTTCAGCTTGATAAACGCACTTTTACGGCCAACAGTTTTGATATTGGTCAAACCGGCATCGCGTGCAGCTTCTATGGCCTGTTCGGAATAAACATCATCCGCATAGAAAATCGCTGGCGCACCTGCTGGCAAAATTTCGGTAAAAAGACGCATTTTTGCGGCCAGATAATCATCAATGGTCGCATGATAATCCATATGATCGCGGCCAAGATTGATAAAAGCGGCAGCGGCCAGCTTTACACCGTCAAGGCGACGCTGATCCAAACCATGGGATGAGGCTTCCATCGCGGCATGGGTTACACCTTCATCGGCAAGCTCTGCCAAGAGACGGTGCAATTCCACCGGATCAGGTGTGGTCAGTGAATTATAATCGCTGCGGGTCGGAGAGAAAACACCAGTAGTACCGATATTAGCTGCAGCAAAACCTGCATATTCCCAAATCTGACGGGTAAAAGATGCCACAGATGTTTTACCGCTGGTGCCGGTCACAGCCACCATCACATCCGGCTGTTTTTTATAAAAAGCAGCCGCAGCCTGCGACAAGGCCAAACGCGGGTCGGGACATTTAATCTGCGGAACACTCAAAGGTTCATTGTGTTTAGTGTCGGTGATAATGGCAGCCGCACCGCGTGCAATCGCGTCAGCAATAAACTGACCACCATCGGCTTTAACACCTTTAAGTGCTGCAAACAAATAACCCGGCTGAACCTTACGCGAGTCTGATGTCACACCTGTAATTACGACATCTACGAATCTTGGGCTCAAAATTTTTGAGAAGGCCGCGATTTCTTTCAACTTCATAATGTTCCAGACCCTGTTTGTTTACAGCCTCATCATGGCCTGTAACTTATTTGTTACTTCCACGAATCAGTCATTACCATATGAGACGACTGTTGAAGTGGTATCCTGTTTAAAATCAGGCTTTACACCCAAAAATGATGCAGATCGACGAATAATATTAGCAACCATCGGCGCAGCGTTCAAACCAGCGGTCGCGCTATACATGCCCTCTTCCGGTTTTGGCTCGTCAATAATGGTCAAAACCACATAGGTCGGATCATCCATCGGGAAAGCCGCCAGAAACGCGTTAAAACGCACATCATTGGCATATTTACCGTTCACAACTTTATTCGCTGTACCAGTCTTTCCACCAACGCGATAGCCTTTGACCTCTGCACGGCGTCCAGAACCAATTTCCGCATTCAGGCGATAAAGATAACGCATATCATCACTGACTTTTGGCGAAACAACCTGCGTTGCCACCTGATCAGCTTCAGCCTGTGTGCGCTTTAAGAATGTCGGTTGAATGAGCTTGCCGCCATTCATCAATGCTGCCGAACCAACTGCTGTCTGCAATGGTGTTGTCATCATACCATGACCAAAAGAAATGGTCATCGAATGGACTTTCTTCCATGTGCGCGGCTCTACAGGACGTGCCACTTCCGGCAATTCTGTCTGCATACGGTCAAGTAGGCCAATACGCTTTAAGAAATTACGGTGCCCTTCAATACCAACAGCATCGGCTTCTTTACCCGAACCAATATTGGATGAGTAAATAAAGACTTCTGCCAGTGTCAGCCAACGGCCTTTACCATGAAAGTCACGAATGGTTTGACGACCAAACACCATCGGGCGGGTCGCATCAAATTTGGAGTTCAGATTGAAAAGACCTGAATCGAGCGCCATCGCCGTGGTAAAGGTTTTAATGGTCGACCCCATCTCGTAAGTACCCGCAGACATACGGTTGAGACGGTCTTTTTCCAGTGCATTGACCGGATTATTCGGATCATAATCCGGCAAAGAGGCCATCGCCAGAACTTCACCGGTTTTCACATTCAGCACAAC
>JAEWHQ010000133.1 GCA_023387715.1 Pseudomonadota bacterium
TTTTCATGCGCGTTGCTATGGGCTTTCCTTACGCGAGGAGAACCGCGAAGTGAAGGCGATCGAGTTCTATAATCTGCTTTCAAGCTTTGATTTCATGGCTTCAACGCCAACATTGTTTAATGCCGGCACACGTCGTCCGCAGCTCTCTTCCTGCTTCCTGACCACTGTTCCGGATGATCTCGACGGTATTTTCAAAAGCGTTAAAGACAATGCGCTGCTGGCTAAATATTCCGGCGGTCTGGGCAATGACTGGAGCCGTGTGCGCGGCCTTGGTGCACGCATTAAAGGCACCAATGGCGAAAGTCAGGGGGTTGTGCCATTCCTGAAAGTTGCCAATGATACTGCCATTGCAGTTAATCAGGGCGGCAAGCGCAAGGGTGCTGTCTGCGCATATTTGGAAACATGGCATATCGACATCGAAGAGTTTTTGGATCTTCGTAAAAACACCGGTGATGACCGTCGTCGTACCCATGACATGAACACGGCCAACTGGGTGCCGGATCTGTTTATGGAACGCGTGGAAAAAGACGGCGACTGGACATTGTTCTCGCCGGATGAAACCCCTGATCTGCATGATCTTTATGGTCCGGCCTTTAAATATGCTTATGAAGCCTATGAGCAGAAAGCAGCTAAAGGCGGCATTAAAGTTTACCGCACTGTGAGAGCCAAAGACCTGTGGCGTCGTATGCTGACGATGCTGTTTGAAACCGGCCATCCTTGGATCACCTTCAAAGACCCGTGCAATATCCGTTCGCCGCAGCAGCATGCTGGCGTGGTGCATTCATCCAATCTCTGCACCGAAATTACGCTCAACACCTCGAATGATGAAGTTGCTGTTTGTAATCTGGGTTCTGTCAATCTGGCAGCGCACACAACACCGGAAGGTATCGATCAGGCACGTCTGGAGCGCACTGTAGCAACCGCTATGCGTATGCTCGACAATGTGGTGGACATCAATTTCTACACGATTCCGGAAGCACGCCGCTCAAACCTGCGCCACCGTCCGGTTGGTCTGGGTCTGATGGGCTTCCAGGATGCATTGCAGATTTTGCGTCTGCCTTATGCGTCGGATGAAGCGATCAAATTTGCCGATCAGAGCATGGAAGCCATTTCCTATCATGCGATTTCTGCATCCGTTAATCTGGCGGCAGAACGTGGCAGCTATCAGAGCTATGAAGGTTCGCTTTGGTCAAAAGGCATTTTGCCAATCGACTCTCTGCGTATGCTTTCTGATGCGCGTGCTCATAATAATTTAGAGAGCATGAAGCTCAATTATGACGAAACACTGGATTGGAATGCTCTACGCGAACGCGTCAAAACCGTTGGTATGCGCAACTCCAACTGTATGGCAATTGCTCCGACTGCAACTATTTCCAATATTTGCGGCGTGTCGCAGTCCATCGAGCCCAGCTATCAGAACCTGTTTGTTAAATCGAACATGTCGGGTGACTTCACAGTGGTGAATGCCGGCCTTGTCCGTGATCTGAAAGCCCGCGGTCTGTGGGACGAAGTGATGATCTCTGATCTGAAATATTTCGACGGCAGCATCGGTCAGATCGATCGTATTCCGGATGATCTGAAAGCACTTTATGCAACGGCTTTTGAAATCGACACAGCATGGCTGATCGAAGCTGCAAGCCGTCGTCAGAAGTGGATTGATCAAGGGCAGTCTCTCAATCTTTATATCGCCAATCCAAGCGGTAAGAAGCTCGACGAATTGTATCGCCTTGCATGGTATCGCGGCCTGAAAACCACTTATTACCTGCGATCACGCTCTGCAACACATGTGGAAAAATCCACATTGAAGGGTACGGATGGCAAGCTGAATGCGGTGTCTGCCGCACCGATGCAGAGCATTCCGGCATCCGATGTGCGCTCTTGTTCTATTGATGATCCAACTTGTGAAGCTTGTCAGTAATAGAAGTCGTTACCGGCCAGCATTTGGCCGGTAACGGGCTGATATTGGTCACTTTTCTTTGTTTCATCCCTATTTGAAAGGGTTTTATAATGTCTAATCTCAATTGGTCAGAGACCGAAAAGAACAGCACATCTGTCGCCTCAGAGGCAGATTTGTCTGCCGATGCAACGGGTCTGGGCTCGATTGAGCGTAACGCGGCACGTGTAACGGTTGATGAAAAGCGCATGATCAATGCACGCGCTGACGTTAACCAGCTGCTGCCGCTGAAATATAAATGGGCATGGGAAAAATATCTGGCCGGTTGTAACAATCACTGGATGCCGACTGAAGTTTCCATGCAGGCAGATATTGCACTGTGGAAATCCAAAGACGGCCTGACCGACGATGAGCGTCTGATGCTCAAGCGTAACTTAGGTTTCTTCGCAGCATCCGAAAGTCTGGTTGCCAACAATATCGTGCTGGCGATTTACCGTCACCTGACCAACCCTGAATGCCGCCAATATTTGCTGCGTCAGGCGTTTGAAGAAGCCGTCCATACCCATACTTTCCAGTATATCGTGGAAAGTCTGGGGCTTGATGAAGGTGAATTGTTCAATATGTACCGTGAGGTGCCATCGATCACCGATAAGGCTGCATGGGCGCTCAATTACACCCGCAATCTGGACAATGCCGAATTTAAAACCGGTACACCGGAAGCTGACCGTGACTTCCTGCGCGATCTGATTGCGTTCTATGTCGTGTTTGAAGGCATGTGGTTCTATACCGGTTTTGCGCAGCTTCTGTCTCTTGGCCGCCGCAACAAGATGGTGGGTATTGCCGAGCAATATCAGTACATCCTGCGTGATGAATCGATCCATATGAATTTTGGTATCGATGTTATCAACCAGATCAAGCATGAGAACCCGCATCTCTGGACGAAAGAGTTTAGGCAAGAAGTGCGCGACATGTTGCGTGATGCGGCGGAACTGGAAGCAGCCTATGGCCGCGACACCATGCCGAACGGTTTGCTGGGGCTGAATGCTGCGCTTTGTGAGCAGTATATGCACTTCATCGCTAACCGTCGTTGTGCACAGCTGGGCTTGGAAGCCGTGTTCCCTGAAGCGGATAATCCGTTCCCTTGGATGTCGGAAACAATGGATCTGAAGAAGGAGAAAAACTTCTTTGAAACCCGTGTGATCGAATATCAAAATGGCGGCGCTTTGAGCTGGGATTGATATTTATCGATCTGATTTGAATAAAGAAAAGCCCCGCCGGTCAGTTGATCGGCGGGGCTTTTTTTGGTCAGACTTGTTCGTCTGTGGGAGGAATTTTAAGCAATAAAGTCGCTCTGGGTGCCGTGCGCTTCAATGGCCTGTGCCAAACGCAACAATGCGTGGACATATGCACCGGTACGCAGTGAGAATTTTTTCTCTTTTGACAGTTCCCAGATTGCACGGCCTTCGCGTTCCATGATGCTCTGGAGGCGCTGATGGATTTCTTCCAAAGTCCAGTAATAGCCCTGCTTGTTTTGTACCCATTCAAAGTAAGAAACGGTTACACCACCGGCATTGGCCAGAATGTCAGGCAGAACAATTACGCCTTTTTTCGCCAGAATTTCATCAGCTTCAGCGGTCAGCGGGCCATTGGCCAGCTCGACAATCAGCTTGGCTTTGATGCTTTCAGCATTGCCTTCATGCACCATGTTTTCCATGGCTGACGGCACCAGAACATCACAATCAGCAGCCACCAGTTCAGCCGGTGTCATGGCCTTATGACCATGCTGACCAACAGTGGAAACAACCGACTTGCCCTCAGCTTTGGCAGCAAAAAGGCTCGCCAAATTCAAGCCTTCATTACACTGAACTGCACCTTCCGAGTCGGAAACAGCGGTGATCTTGTGGCCGTCGGCGCTGAAAAGCCGTGCCATATGCTGACCGGCATTACCAAAGCCCTGAATAGCAACACGCAAATCACTGGCAAGACCCAAATCACCGGACAGGTGACGCACGAGATAGTAGCCACCGCGTGCTGTTGCATCATCGCGGCCAAGCGAACCACCTAGCGCCAATGGCTTGCCGGTGATCACCGCCGGTGAGTGCTGATCGACGATTTGTGAATATTCGTCAGCCATCCAACCCATGATCATGGAGTTGGTGTAGACGTCCGGCGCCGGAATATCACGGTCAGGGCCCAGAATATGGGCAAAAGCCTGAATATAAGCGCGGGACAGACGTTCCAGCTCAGCTTTGGACAATTTACGCGGATCAACCTGAATAGCACCCTTGCCACCGCCATAAGGCAGGTTCATCACGGCGCATTTGAAGGTCATCCAGAAAGCAAGCGTTTCAACTTCTTCAGCTGTTGCATCCGGATGGTAACGGATGCCGCCTTTGGTTGGGCCACGGGTATCATCATAACGGCAGCGCCATGCAAGGAATGATTTGCGTGATCCGTCATCCATACGGATCATCAAACGTACTTTCATGGTCTCGCGCGCGAATTTTAATTTTTCGATCACATCCGCGTCGATATTAATATGGCTTGCAGCCTCATCCAGCCGCACTAATGCATTTTCAAGAAGATTGTCCCGTGACACGAAATCACCTTTCTTGCGTATGGCGTTATGAAAATATATTTTTGGAACCCCTATATGCACTTTTGCGCAACAAAAGAAAAGAAAAAAGGACAGTACTATTGTCCTATTTTTTATTGTGAGTACTCATTTTTTAAATTTTTCTGAAACATTGTGTGATTTTCGCATCAGTTAAAATCATGACTGATGTGCGCCGGATTTAATCAATCTGTCATGATTTATATAAAGTGCTGTCACAATCGCTGGCTAACAATTCTTCTGTACTCAGTATCCTCTCAAGGTCTTTACGACGATAACAATTGGCGTTTTTCCGGCATGCAAAGGGGCAGAACCAAAGATGGTTCCGATCGGTTGTCAGGGAAAACATCCGCTAAAGGGGTTTGATAAAACCATGCGTCATCTTGTTAAATTACTGTCTGCCACCACAGTTCTGTCGGCTACGCTTTTGGCAACCGCATCGCAAGCTGCAACTGTTTATCCGCTTGACCGTGCAACGATTCTTGCTGGCTCGCCTTTTGATTTCAAAGTTGAATTCGACAATGTCGTCAAAGCAGATGATGTCAAAATCACCGTTAATGGCGAAGATTACAAAACTGTTTTCGGCAAAGATGTTGAATTTATCGCGGCTGAAAAAGACTCTTCAGACAAAGAGCTGGGCTCGGCGGTCATCCTGCGCTCATTGGCTTTGCCCAAAGCCGGCGCATACACAATTGAAGTGCAGGCCGGTAACGACAAGAAAAGCGTAACCTGGGATGTTTACGGTACATCCGATGCGCCTAAAGCAAAAAATGTCATCTTCCTTGTGGCTGACGGTTTGTCTGTTGCCCACCGTACCGGTGCGCGTATTATGTCGAAAGGCATGACCGAAGGTAAAGCTGATGGTCGTCTCAACATGGATGATCTGCAATACATGGC
>JAEWHQ010000152.1 GCA_023387715.1 Pseudomonadota bacterium
CCATTCAAAGGATGATTAAATCCTTCCAGCTGTTTTGCGTTTGCCATTCTGGCTGCATGGAGAAATTTACTGCGTGCCTCTGTAAAATCAGATGAAAAGACCGTTTCCCATTCTGGCCTATTTGCATTCTTATCCATGGTGCTTTTCCGCTTTTTAATACTAATTGTACAAGCTGGACATAGAGTCTAAAATATTAGTACATCCCGTTATGAATTGATGTCAAATTTTTAATTGACAAAATGTCCAGCTTAGACTTTTTATGTATTTATGACACATGAACTGGATAAATATCTGCCCGTTGCCGAGGCTGTTGTGGCGTTGCTCAGGCCGCATGCAGAAGTCGTGATCCATGATCTCGAAACCGCAAAAATCAGGCATATTGTTAATCCGCTGTCGAGCCGTCAGGCGGGTGCCAACTCAATGACTGAAGTTGATATTGCTTCATCGTTGGATGCCACGGTTATTGGTCCTTATCGTAAGACAAACTGGGACAGGCGCCAGCTTCGCTCTGTAACGGCTGTTTTACGTGATGATACATCGCGGCCTGTTGGTCTGCTTTGTATCAATCTTGATATTTCTGCTTTTGAAGGAGCGGTTGCATTCATCCGTCAGTTAATTGAGTTCTCGCCTGCTCCCGTTTTGCCTTCTGAACTCTTTAAGCCTGAATGGAAAGAAATGGCGAACACAATACTCGCCGCCTATCTCGCCTCTCATAAGATGACAGAAACAGCGATGCGGCGGGAAGATCATGTCGCAGTTATCAGACTTTTGGATGAGGCAGGAATATTTGATATGCGCGGAGCGATGCCGCATGTTACTTACATGCTGCGACTATCAAGATCTACTATATACACTATACTTAAAAGCATAAGATT
Source organism: Pseudomonadota bacterium (assembly GCA_023387715.1). GTDB lineage: Bacteria > Pseudomonadota > Alphaproteobacteria > Rhizobiales > Rhizobiaceae > Paenochrobactrum > Paenochrobactrum glaciei. Next base: position 876 of record JAEWHQ010000152.1, read on the forward strand.
AAGTGCTTGACACATTGAAAGAAGAGATAAAGTATAGACATATTACTAATAAAAGGGGGAGTTAACATGTTTTTAAAGAAAATAATCGGGGCAATTACCATTGCTGCGGCATTAACGATTCCTGCTGTAGCGCAGGAAAAAGACTTGCTTGCAGCCGTTAAGGAGCGTGGCGAGCTGGTTGTGGGAACTGAATTGCAGTTTCCGCCATTCGATTTCATCGAAAATGGCAAACAAGTTGGTTTTAACTCGGATCTGTTTGCTGAAATCGGTAAAGAGCTCGGCGTAAAAGTCAGATTTATTGATCTGCCATGGAGCAATGTTCTGCCGGGTCTTGAAGCTGGTAAATTTGACATGGTTGCCGGCCCTAATACTTTGACCAAAGCGCGTCTGGAAAAATATTACTTCAACCTGCCAATTTCCGGTGGTGCTATTTCGATTATGAAATTAGCGAAAAACACCGACTTTAAATCGCCGGATGATATTGAAGGTAAGACATTTGGTGCCCAGCGCGAAACCGTTTCAGCTGCAAAAATCCGTGAATTCGGTGAAGGTAAAAACATAACCGTTCGTGATTATAGCGACAATAATCAGGCCTATGCCGATATGGTTGCCGGACGTCTGGATGGTGTTGTTGCGCAATCCACCAACCTTTATTACGCAGCCAAACTGCGTGAAGGCATGTTTGAGATTTTAAAACCTGCAATCGGTCCGATGGCATGGTTCAGCTATCTTGGTCGTAAGGATGAAAATTCACGTGCATTGATGGAAGCAATTGATGCTGCAATTTTGAAAACCATTCAGGATGGCCGGATGGATGACCTGCAGCGTAAATGGTTTACTGTGACAATGGAGCTGCCGCACACGCTGCCTGACCCGGACATGTAAGTTGTAAGTGGGAGGGCACTGCCATGCTGGATTTTTCAGGAGCTTGGAACGAGTTCCCCCTGTTTTTACAGGGGGCATGGACTTCGGTTCTATACGCTGTTGGTTGTCTTTTTTTCGGCTTTTTGCTTGGCGTAATGATCTGTCGGGCGAGAATTTCCGAGAAGTTTGCAGTGTCCTTTCCTGCAAAACTATACATTAATATTATTCGTGCCACGCCACTGCTGGTTGTCTTGCTGGTCGTATTTAACATTTTGCCTTTCATCGGCATTAGTCTGACGCCAGAAGCTTCGGCCTTATTATCGCTGACGGTTTGCACGGCCGCTTATCAGGCAGAGATTTTACGCGGTGGATTTGCCGGTGTACCACATGGACAGATTGAAGCCGGACGCATTGCCGGCTTGAGTGAATGGCAAATTTTTCGTCACATAAAACTGCCGCAAGCTTTACGACTGACATTTCCGGCACTCGTTAATGAAGCAACTATTATGATCAAGGGCACCTCTTTGATCTCGACGGTTGGCATTTTGGAGCTGACACGCGTGGCACAAAATGTTGGAAACTCATATTTTCGTCCGCTGGAAGCATTGCTGATTGCCGCTGCACTTTACTGGGTAATGACAACCATTGTCACACTTGCAGGTGATTTACTGATTAGCCGCTATGCAAGGGAGAGGTTGTCATGAGTTTCAACTTTGCGATCATCACGGATAATTTGCCACAAATTTTGGCTGGCCTGCGTCTGACAATTATTTTGTGGCTGGTTGGTACGGTTGCAGGTATGGCGCTTGGCTTTCTGCTCGCGCTTTTGCAAACATCGCGTCACTGGCAAATTCGTTTATTGGTGAGTGTGTATCAGTCTATTTTTCGTGGTACGCCCTTTTTGGTGCAGATATTCTTGCTTTATTATGGCGGCCCATTGATCGGGCTGATGCTGAGCGCAGAAGTGGCAGGGGTGCTGGGGCTTGCGCTATACTCGGCTGCTTACTTTACGGAAATTTTTCGTGCAGGTTTTGCAGCGGTGCATATCGGACAAACGGAAGCCGGCAGGATTTGCGGTTTGAGTGAGTTTCAAATTCTTTGCCATATTCAGCTACCACAGATGATGGTGACAATCACACCTGCACTCATCGGTATGTTTATTGTTATGAGCAAAGAAACGGCCATCCTGTCGGTGATGACGGTGCCCGACATTACAGCCGTGCTTTCGGGCATTGGCTCTGCAACATTTACTTATGTCGAAACTTTGCTCACCTTGGTTCTTTGTTATTGGGCGCTTGTTGGTTTGACCACGTGGGTTGGAGCCAAAGTAGAGCGGCATATGCAAAGACATCTTTTACCTGCGCAAGGAAAGATCGCATGAAAAACGGACAAAACGCTATTGAAATCCGCGGCTTGCAAAAGAGCTTTGGCGATCATCAGGTTCTCGCAGATATTGATCTTGATATTCCCCGTTCCAATGTTACCTGCATCATCGGTCCATCGGGTTCCGGTAAGTCAACCTTGTTGCGGTGCATGGCATTTTTAACCGAGTTTGATGCGGGTTCTATTCTGATTGAAGGCCAGCCGCTTGGTTTTGTTGGTGAAGGTGCATCAAGACGAGCCTGCACAGCATTGGAAGTCAATAAAGCGCGGGAAAAGCTTGGGTTTGTCTTTCAGCAGTTTAATCTGTGGCCGCACTTATCTGTGCTCAATAATGTGGCCATGCCACTTAGACTGGTCAACAAGCTTTCAAAAGCGGCGGCAGAAGCAAAAGCACGTCAGGCCTTGGTTAAGGTCGGACTTGCTGATCATATGATGAAATATCCGGCTTTTCTCTCTGGCGGTCAGCAGCAGCGTGTCGGCATTGCGCGTGCACTGGCACAAGATCCGCATATTATTCTTTTCGACGAACCAACATCGGCACTTGATCCAGAATTGGTGGGTGAGGTGTTGCAAGTGATGCGTGATTTAGCAAATGACGGCATGACGATGGTGGTTGTGACGCATGAAATGGGCTTTGCCAGTCAGGTTGCCGATCAGGTTGTCTTTACTGACAAAGGTGTGATCGCTGCGGTAGGATCACCCATGGAAATTTTCAGTAATTCCGACAATCCACGCGTTCGTAGTTTCCTTGCCAATTATTTTGAGAGAAATACAATCAGACCTGTGGCGAGTATATGATGTAATAAAGTATGGCACTGGCTATCATATGTGTTTTGCAAATTTTTAATTAGTGGGTAGCTGACTACGAATAAGGCAAGGCAGAGAAGTTGTTCATGCCGTCAAAGGCATGGTTACAAGCTAGTGGTATGAAAAGCAGGTACGCTCACAATGAGTCAACCTGCTTTTATTATTCTTTAAGCTTTTGAAACCAAGCGAGAATTGCTTGAGAGCCGCTTGTTGAATTAACTCGGTTAATTGAGTTGACTTTTTAAAATTAGGCATCGACACTAGTATAGTTTCGAGTACGCGATATTGAGGCATGTCAGTCCGCTCTTGGTTCCAAGGACTTGTTTTTAAAAGCTTGCAATACTGATTTTGAACGTCAGAATTTTGTCCCATGAGCCAAAGTTCGAACCGTAAATCCTGATGATTTAACACGATACCAAATCGGAGCTTTCGATCCTTCAGAAATTTGTCAGTGAATGGAAAGTAGGTAAAATCCATATAGAATTCAGACACATTTTCGAACGAAAGACTGTCTTAAAACTTTTGGGAAAACACACCTTTAGGTACATGACATAGCGTAATAGATAACGATAAGCAGTCTGAATATTATCTTGATCTAATTGCGATTTGTAGACCTGAATAGAACGTATGATATCATTCATCATATAAACCTATATGAGAAATGCAGTTTCCAAACCGTATGCGCGCAATATTGAACGGTAAGCGTCTAAGTTATGCGTATGATGCGTGCAAGAAAACAGTTATTCTTCGCAAATCTCACATCAACAAAGCCAATGTGGTCATGTGATAAAAGCTCGATCGCATAATCTGTAACGTCTTCTTTGGCTGTGATGCGACCGCTGCCATAACAAATTCTTTGCTCAGCCGCGTAGTCTTTGAGTAAATATTCAGGACTGGCCGTTAAACTGATGGAATGCCCGTTCCCTTCCAAGGCATGCACTCATCGGAGCATAGGAAGATAGGACCAGTTCCTGCATAGGGTTGTAGTTTTTTAAAAGGTCTAAATGCTAAGTGAGGAGCTTTCCACCTTGTGGGACAAAAATTTAAACTATGACAGCAGGGGATAACCGCTACTTTCACACAAATACCGTTCAGCTGCCTGACCATAAGCATCTGGTTCTCCATTTCGTAGTCCTGCAACATGATCGGTTGGTAATGAGATAAACTGAATTTTTGTCATTATAAGCTCCTATTCATGAGAAGCTATTTTTCGAAGATTATATAACCGAAGAATCCGTTTCTTGCCCTTAAACTCAAAGGGATATGAGCAAGTTTAATTGTATCCCTCCGATTTAGAAATTGTCTTGCGGTATTCCGTGAGACCAATACCTGTTTATCTTTTAATCTCTAAAACGAATTGACGATCAATCAGCGTTTTGAGTCCATGATTGAAAAATTTTTAATAAGCTGTGACAGGTAATAAGGCGTTATATTGACAAGATCAGCATAAAACACGACTTCGCGTTGTTGCTTGCATTGCCCGCACCGATGGTTCTATTGATTGGCTAACACACAATGGTGCAGATGCTGAAGATCATGGTTTTATGCCGTTCTTTTCACAAATGGACGGGATTATCATGGGGCGAGGAACCTATGAGAAAGTTTGTACATTTGGTGATTGGCCATTTGATAAGCCCGTGATTGTCCTGTCTCGCAGTCTTGAGGGGAGCACTCTTCCTTCCGATCAAGACGGGAAAGTCAGAATCTGGGACTGCTCACCCGCTGAAGCACTCGAACGTGTCGCTAAAGAAGGATGGGCACGGGCATATGTCGACGGCGGAAAACTTATTCAATCATTCATGTGGGAAGGTTTGATCGCGGACATCATCTTAACCCGGATTCCAATTATACTCGGTACAGGATTGCCGCTCTTTGGGGCTTTGCCAGAGGCTCTCCCGCTGAACCATATTAAGACATCGAGTTTTCCTTCCGGATTAGTCCAGTCAACCTATGAGATATTTCGGTGACAAAAAATACTCCGGCTAATCGAACATCGGAACGGGAACCAATAACGGCTCAGCAAATTGTGGTCTTAGCCTTGGCGATGCTGGATGAAAACGGTTCTGCAGGCCTCAGTCTTCGGCGTTTAGCGAGTGCACTGAATGTCACTGCGATGGCGCTTTATCATCATGTTGGCAATAGAGATGCTCTTATTGGTTTAGTGATTGATCACGTCCTATGCCGTTTACATCCAATGATAGACGGCCAGGCTACAGCCAGAACCCGCTTAATTAGCTTTCTCGAATCCTATGGGAAAGCCGTATCCGATCATCCGCACGCTTTTCTCTGCTTGTTTTCGTCACCTGCTATCAAAAGTGTGAATGCCGACCGTATTTCACATCAACTCATTGATATGCTTGAAATGGCAGACATATCGTCTGACAAGGTGGAGCTGGTGCGCGACATTCTCATTGATCATGTCCACGGCTTTACAATTTCACTTGCCTTATTGGAGGCGAATGAACTGGCTGAATATAGTTTTAGTGATCGTTACAAACAGGCACTTTTACATTTAATGGATGCACTTGTGCCTGATGTTGCATAGATGGCTTGAGTTTATCGTGCCGGTGAAGACGCTCCATTTAGGAAGTTTTGTAGTTTCGGCACAATGAAATCAAGAAATAAGCGCACACGGTGAGTCATATGTTGCCCTCCCAAAAACACAGCGTGGATTTCTTCTTCATCGCGCTTGATAACATCCGACAGCACTTCGACAAGCCGTCCGGCGACAAGGTCATCTCTGATGTGAAAATCGCCCATTCGTGCCAGCCCAACACCGGCCAATGTCATGCGTCTGACCGTTTCACCATTATTGGCAAGCAATGTTCCCTTCACTAGGCGATCCGTAATTCTTCCGTTTTCTTTTGTGGGCCAAACGGGTGAAGCACGACGAAAGCTGAAGCCTATGCAGTTGTGATACGCTAAATCATCAATGGTTTTTGGTGTGCCACAGCGCTCAAGATAGGCAGGTGAGGCGACAATTTTTCGCTGCGTCACCCCTATTTTTCGTGTGGTCATGCCAGAATCCGGAAGGATGGCAATTCGGATAGCCACATCAGTGCGATCAAGATAAAGGTCAACGATTTCATCAGACAGTGAAAGGTCGACACCAATATTGGGATAAGCTTCCCAAAAGGCTGGCAAGAGCGGCTCCAACGCAAGCACACCCAAACCCACAGAGACATTGACCCGAACAATGCCACTTGTCGTTGTTGCGCCTTGTGACAGTTCTTGTTCGATTTGATCTATTTCCTGCAATAATTGCAGGCCGCGCTCGTAATAAAATCGTCCCTCGCTTGTGAGGGATAAACGACGGGTTGAACGCTCAATTAAGCGTACGCCCAAACGTGTTTCCATACGTGCGATTAATTTGCTGATGGTTGAGGGTGCCATACGCATTAAACGTGCGGCCTCTGAGAAGCTGCCTGTTTCCACGACGCGCAGGAATACCTGCATTTCTCCGGTGCGATTGTCCATGATGATCTCATTTGTGACTTTGCTTCACAGATGAAATGGAAAGCCGGCTGATTATCAAGTCCTATTTCACACTTTATTTGATGTGCAACCAAACAGATTGATGCGGGCACATGGTTTTTCTCATGCAGGACATTAGGAATTATTTTATGCAAGCAGTCAGAATAGAAGCAGCGCAAGTCATCAGTGGACTGCCAAACACGATAGTAAAAAAGTCAATAACACTAGGCAGTTAGGAGCTATGAACATGAGCGTTGAAGCTCCGACTATCGGCTCGGCGGCCGTTAAACTGCACTCTACCCGTCTGGCATTGCTTGCACTTTCGATTGGTGCATTTGGCATCGGTACGACTGAATTTTCACCAATGGGCCTGCTGCCTGTTATCGCTGAAGGTGTTGATGTTTCAATTCCCAAAGCAGGATTATTAGTGAGTGCCTACGCTATGGGGGTCTTGATTGGCGCCCCCTTTATGACACTAGCTTTTAGCCGTTTTGGTAAGCGCACAGCACTTATTTTTCTGATGATTATTTTTACCATTGGTAATTTTATGTCGGCTATGGCACCGGGATATTATTCATTGCTGTTTGCCCGATTGGTAACCAGTCTTAATCATGGGGCTTTTTTTGGACTTGGTGCTGTTGTTGCAGCCAACTTGGTGGCAAAAGAAAAGCAGGCCAGTGCTGTCGCCGCCGTCTTTATGGGGCTCACAATTGCTAATGTCGGTGGTGTTCCAACGGCGACATGGCTTGGTCAACAAGTTGGCTGGCGGATGGCTTTTGTTGGCACAGCTGCCATCGGCATTATAGCAATTCTTGCACTTTCATTTGCTCTTCCGAAGGGCGAGCGCGGAACGATGCCAAATGTGCGTGCGGAATTTAAGGTTTTGTCCCGACCAGCTGTGTTACTTGCAATGGCTACAACCGTTATGGGGGGAGTGGCGATGTTTACACTATATACGTATATTGCTCCTGCCTTGGAAACATTGACTGGCGCATCCGGTCAATTTGTTACCATCAGTCTAGCTTTTATTGGTGTTGGCTTTACGATTGGTAGCTGGCTCGGCGGATGCCTAGCAGACTGGTCACTGGATGGTGCCACCAAAATTTTTCTCATTGCTTTGGCATTGATTATGTTGGTGATGCCTTTTGCTTTAACGACCCATACGGGCGCAGTCCTTGGACTGTTATTCTGGGGGGCTGCCGCATTTGCAGTTGTGCCGCCTGTGCAAATGCGTGTGATGTCGGCCGCAGCTGAGGCACCGGGCCTTGCATCATCAATTAATGTTGGTGCCTTTAACCTTGGCAATGCTTTGGGTGCATTTATTGGGGCAGGGGTTATCAGTCTGGGCTTTGGCTATGCGGCTGTTTCTATCGCAGGTGCATTGCTGGCGTTGACGGGGCTTGGTCTTGTTTATGCAAGTAAACTGATCCGTACGTAAACGCCTGAATGTTTCTTCAAATCATATCCTTCATTGACTGTGAGGGATATGATTCAGGCTGTAAAAAAGTCTCCCTAAAAAGCTAGAAATACAAATCACGCGCAAACCTTATGCGACATTGGTCTAGCTTCATGCAAATTTTCTTTAACTCGCCAGCGCATAAGAGTAATCGCTCTGAGGTGTTTGTCTGTGCAAAGGAATCATCTTTCACCGGCTTGCAAAAAACAAACGGAATATTTCTTGGATATTGGAGTAGAAATATTCTGGTAAATGAATTGTGAGGCATACCGAATGAATACTGCATCAGGAGACTCTCGCTCTCATTCCCAAGAGCCAGAAGTGCATCTGGCACGAAATCTGAAAAATCGACATCTGCAGTTGATCGCTATCGGCGGAGCAATTGGAACCGGCCTTTTCATGGGGTCGGGAAAAACCATTTCGCTCGCCGGCCCTTCGATCCTGTTGGTTTATGCGATTATCGGCTTCATGTTGTTCTTTGTCATGCGTGCATTGGGCGAATTGTTGTTGTCCAATCTTAACTATCGCTCATTTGCTGATTTTGCCGGTGATTATCTGGGGCCTTGGGCACAGTTTTTTACGGGTTGGACCTATTGGCTCTGCTGGATTGTAACTGGTATTGCAGACGTTGTCGCTGTTGCAGGTTATATGTCTTTCTGGTTCCCTGAACTGGCCTTATGGATACCCGCCCTTGGTTTGATTATTGCTTTGGTCGCATTGAACCTGCCAAATGTGCGCAACTTTGGTGAAATTGAATTTTGGTTTGCGCTGATTAAAATCATCGCAATTATTGCATTGATTATTACCGGCGTTGTCATGCTGACATCCGGCTATACATCACCAAATGGAACGAAGGCTTCGATTACCCATTTATGGGATCAGGGCGGTTTCTTCCCGAATGGTTTCTTCGGTTTTGTTGCAGGTTTTCAGATTGCTGTTTTTGCCTTTGTTGGCATTGAGCTGGTGGGTACTGCCGCTGCTGAAACAGAAAATCCTGAGCGCAACTTGCCAAAGGCGATCAATTCGATCCCTGTGCGTATCGTCCTGTTTTATTTAGGCTCACTGTTTGTCATTATGACTGTGATGCCTTGGAACCAGGTTGATCCAAGCAGCAGCCCGTTCGTCGCTATGTTTTCCTTGGCGGGGCTTGGCATTGCCGCCCATGTGGTAAATTTTGTTGTGCTGACCTCTGCAACTTCCAGTGCAAATTCCGGAATTTATTCAACATCGCGAATGATTTTTGGTCTTGCCAGTCATGCATTGGCACCCAAAACACTGGGTAAACTGAACCATCGCAAAGTGCCGGTTAATGCGTTGTTTTTCTCCTGCACATTCCTATTGGCAGGTGTGGTACTGCTTTATGCAGGACAGAGCATTATTGAAGCCTTCACCATTGTAACGACAATTTCGGCTTTGCTGTTTATCTTTGTATGGTCGATCATTCTGGCATCTTACGTGCAATATCGCCGTAAACGTCCTGATCTTCATGCAAAATCAAAGTTCAAAATGCCGGGTGGCTATGCTGCTGTGGTAATGGTGTTTGCATTCTTTGCCTTCATTCTCTGGGCTCTTGCCCAACAGGCTGATACGGCGCAGGCATTGCTGATTACACCAGTGTGGTTTGCATTACTAGCGGTGATTTACATCTTCATAGCGAAGAAAAAAGCTTAAATTATATTAAAAGGCCACTCAATTGGGTGGCCTTTTTTCTTATCGTTTTTCAAGTCCGACTGATACGCGCGTGAATGTTTTTCTGTAAGATTTGATAGAAAACTAATGGGATTGTTCTGTTCAATTTTTTTGCTAATAGTCCTAATTTTTGCATAAGTTAAACTTATCTATGTAGTCGTAATAACGATTTTATTTATATTTTTGAGTGTGGTTCCATTGATCCGAGGGGAAATAATCAATCGGAGGAACTGCAAATGCCGACCGCAATTAAACTATCCAACAATAAACCGATGGATCCACCGGCACTTGGCGAGCCGTATTTGCTGACACCCGGCCCGCTGACGACAGCCTATTCTGTGAAGCAGGCAATGTTACGTGACTGGGGGTCATGGGACGATGATTTTCGTGCAATGACCGCCGAGATGCGTCGTCGCCTGATTGCGTTAACCGGTGATACCAAAGGCGAGTATGACTGTGTGCCGATCCAAGGGAGCGGGACATATGTGGTTGAAGCGATGCTATCAAGCCTCATTCCGCGTGATGGTAAAGTGCTGGTTCTTGCGAATGGCGCTTATGGTATGCGCGCGGCTCAAACGCTGCAATATCTTGGCCGTGAGCATACGATTATTAATAAAGGCGATTACATGCCACCCCGTGGTGACGAAGTAGCCGCAGCACTCGATGCAGATCCAGCAATCACGCATGTGATTGTGGCTCATTGCGAAACCAGTTCCGGCATTTTGAACCCGGTTGCTGAAATCTCGGAAACAGTTTACGCGAAGGGCCGCAAACTACTGATCGACTCTATGAGTGCTTTCGGCGCCATACCGCTCGATGTCAACGAAATCCGCTATGAAGCGATGGTGTCATCAGCAAACAAGTGCATTGAGGGCGTGCCGGGTTTCGGCTTCATTATTGCCCGCAAATCAGAGCTGGAAGCAGCAAAAGGGCGTAGCCACTCCATCAGTCTGGATGTCCATGCGCAGTGGCAAACCATGGAAAAGACAGGGCAGTGGCGTTTTACACCACCTACGCATGTTGTGGCCGCCTT
>JAEWHQ010000157.1 GCA_023387715.1 Pseudomonadota bacterium
GGCAACAGCTGCCGATATTGGCCGTAATGCTGCGGACTTTGTCTTCCTGCGTGAAAGCCTTGGTGCCGTTCCGGTTGCCCACGCTGTCTCCAAGGAAGCGAATAAGCTTATCCGTCAGAATTTCATGATCTCGATCGGTTATAATTTTCTGGCTGTGCCTTTTGCTGTACTCGGCTTTGTTACGCCACTGGTAGCTGCATTAGCCATGTCGATTTCTTCTATTGTTGTCATCAGCAATGCTTTGCGTTTAAAAGCAGGCAGAGCTGAAGCGAAGAAGATTAAAGCGGCCAATGAAAAATTACAGGCCGCGCCAACCACATGGAAGGCTGTAAACCGTTGAGTATCTTATTATTCCTCATACCCATTGCGCTGTTTTTAGGCGGACTGTGGCTGGTGATGTTTCTCTGGACACTCAAAAGCGGCCAATATGAGGATATGGACGGAGCAGCGAGTCGCATTCTGATTGATCCTGAAGACTGATCATCAAAAATTTGAACAAATTGATCGCGCAGAACTCTTAAAATTTGAGTTTTGCGCGATTTTTTTATGCATTGAATTGAATGAAATCAAGTTTTTCCGCTGATAAACAATAGAAATGCAATTATTTTTAAATTAGCTCTTGCCATCTTTCTTTCACTTCGCTAGATGGAAGCCACAGATGATGACAGCAGATGATTTCATCAAGTGCTGACAATAAAATCATTCTTAAGATATTGATTTTGTTAAGATCATACTGGGGAATAGTTTAATGGTAGAACGACGGACTCTGACTCCGTTAGTCTTGGTTCGAATCCAGGTTCCCCAGCCAAATTTCTTTTTTCAAAAATAAGAAATAAAAAACGTATCCAATACGTCATAATTTCATCTCATAAAATTCAATCTTATCAAACCAGTTCAAAGTCAGTATAATTTAACTTGGTATCAGCATAGTTCACGCAACTGCGCTTTTATAAATACATAGATTATTTTCTTATAAAAAACGTCCAGACAATTGCTTCGACAAGGGCACTTATGATGAAACGGTTTGCGTTCGCGATAACAGGTCTGACTACCATCATCGTCCTATCGGGTTGCAGCACCGTAACGCTTCTCTGGAAACCCGGCGTGTCGATCAGTCAAAAACAATATGACTATGATGAGTGCACAATCGAGGCAATGCGCAAAGTCCCCGTCGATCAGGTTACGAATTATACGCCGGGCTATTACAGCCCCGGCACAACGCAATGCCGCCAAGTCGGAGACAAGATAGCGTGCTATCAAGTGGGGGAAGTTAACATTCCAAGCAACATCAGCACTTACGATACAAACCAAGCCTTACGTAGCAGAGTGCGTGACCGCTGCCTGACCGCCAAAGGCTATCAACAAAAAGAAGTGCCAGTTTGCACCAGCTCTCAGCAAAAAGCCGAAGCCGCCAAAGCAAAATCGATTGATCAGGTCAAATGCGGCGTCAAGGAACTGAAATAAGGGCTGGATAGATCTGCGTGAAACACACAATCGGGCAGACTACGAGAATCAAATTTTTATAAAATCTAATAACAAGGCGATAATCAGCCTGCCCAATTTTCATTGCAATCTGCACAAACGAAACCGGATGAACTTATCAGAAAATAAAATTTTCTACACATACTGTAGAAAATCATTTCCACCCTACGACTTAGGTTTATTTACACATAATCTTCATCAAATTATCACCTGATTCAGCTGGCATCAGCTTTCCAAACAAAGGCAAATAATCTAGCCTGCCTTTAAAATTATCAGGTATGGGCATGACGACGCATTCATTAAAATTTGGTACGAGCGGATTACGGGGTCTGGCAAGCGAACTTTGCGGCAAACCAGCCTATGATTATACGCTCGCATTTCTCAAAGCGATGAATGATCGCCAGCCGATTGAGGCCAAAGCAAAGGTCTTCGTAGGCCAAGACTTGCGCCCATCCAGCCCGCAGATTGCGCAATATTGTCTGGCTGCTATTCAGGATATGGGGTTTACACCCGTTGACTGCGGCTTGCTACCGACACCAGCACTCAGTTTTTATGCCATGCGCCAACATGCGCCCTGCATCATGATTACCGGCAGTCATATACCCGATGACCGCAATGGTTTGAAGTTTTACCGACCTGACGGTGAAATCGACAAGCACGATGAACAAGCAATCGCGCAGCATTACAAACATGTTGAAGCAAGTGACCACGCGCATCAATTGAGTGATGCGGTACAAGATACACAGGCACTTGCAGCCTATCGCGATCGTTATTTTAATATTTTACCAAAAAATGTGTTTAAAGATCTTTCGGTCGGCGTTTATCAGCACACTTCTGTTGCCCGGGATCTTATCATCGATATTTTGCAAGACCTAGGCGCTAAGGTCACAGCTCTTGGCCGCGCTGATAAATTTGTGCCAGTAGATACAGAAGCATTGCGTCCCGAAGATATCAGCCTTCTCAAACAATGGGCAAGCGCTCATTCGTTTGACCTGATTGTCTCAACTGATGGTGATGCAGACCGCCCTCTGATTGCTGATGAAAACGGTGATTTTATCCGCGGCGATTTGCTGGGCGCCATCACGGCCTCATGGCTTAAAAGTGATCAGATCGTCGTGCCGGTGACAGCCAATTCCGCACTGGACGGCCGTTTCAACACAAGCCGCACCAAGGTCGGCTCGCCTTATGTCATTCAAGGCATGGAACAAGCCATTCAGCATGGCGCGAAATCCGTGCTGGGCTTTGAAGCGAATGGCGGCGTATTGCTTGGCAGCGACGTGCGTTTTGAGCAAGCCACACTAACGGCTCTTTCAACGCGTGATGCCTTATTGCCAATGCTTGCATGCATGAGCCAGATAACAGCTTTGCATCAGCCATTATCTGCCATTGCAGCACAGTTTCAGTTCCGTCACGCTTTGAGTGATCGCTTGCAAAATGTGCCGCATGAAAAAAGTGCCGCTTTTATTCAGCGCCTGTCCACACAGGATGCAAGTTTAATGGAAACTCTCAAACCATTCGGCACAATCCGGCAAATGGATGAAACAGACGGTATCCGTCTTATCTTTAGCGATGGCAGCACGTTACATTATCGTGCTTCCGGCAATGCACCAGAGCTTCGCTGCTATGCGGAAGCCAGTGACGCACAGCATGCACAACACATTCTGCAACAAGGTTTAAACCTTGCAGACCATGAAACAAAAGGCGTTTGATAAAATGAGTTTCGTTCCTGTTATTATCAGTGGTGGTGTTGGCTCACGTTTATGGCCGCTGTCGCGCGATGCGCATCCAAAGCCTTTTATTGATCTGCCGCAAGGTGGCACGCTGATCGGACGTACCTATGAGCGCGCCTCAGCTTTGCAAGGTGTTAAGGAAATCATCACGGTGACAAATCGTGACTTTCTGTTCCTCACCCTTGATGCCTATGCCAATTCCAATGCAAAATCCGAAGGCGATATTTTCCTGCTGGAGCCGCAGGGACGTGACACTGCCGCCGCAGTAGCACTTGCTGCTCTTCATGCAAAATCTGCTTTTGGCGGCGATACAACCCTGCTTATCCTGCCGTCCGACCACCTGATCCAAGATCAGGAGGCGTTCAGCAAAGGCGTTGAACGTGCTAAAGAACTGGCTGCGACCGGGCGCATCGTAACCTTCGGTATTGTACCGGAAAGCCCTGAAACAGGTTTCGGCTATTTGGAATCCGATCAGGAAAATGTGCTGCGTTTTGTGGAAAAGCCCGATGAAGCAACTGCACGTACTTATGTGGAAAGCGGTCGCTATTTCTGGAACTCCGGCATGTTCTGTTTCCAGGCGGATGCAATGCTTAACGCCATGCGCGAACATTGCCCTGATGTTTTAAAAGGTGCTGAGGCAGCGCTTGCAAAGGCGCGTAGCGGCCACCAAGGCGGTGCAGAAACTTTTGAAATTGACAAAGAGCTTTTTGCTGCGACACCTGCCATCTCCATTGACTATGCCGTGATGGAAAAACAGCAGAATATCGCTTGCGTACCGCTTGATTGTGGCTGGTCAGACATTGGCTCATGGTCAGCCATGGCGGAGCTTGTTGAGCCGGATCAGGATGGCAACCGCGTCAATGGCGAAGCCGTGCTTGAAAATACCCATGGCAGTTTTGTCTATTCAGAAGACCGTCTGGTCAGCCTGATTGGTGTCGATGATTTGCTGGTGGTTGATACAGCCGACGCCCTGCTCGTCACCCATAAAGACAATGCCCAGCAAGTGCGCAATGTCTATAACCGCCTGAAAAAGCAAGGCCATGAAGCCGCACAATTGCACCGTACTGCACATCGTCCTTGGGGCAGCTACACAATTTTGGAAGAAGGCGACAATTTCAAAATCAAGCGCATTGTGGTTAAGCCCGGCCGCCGCCTGAGCCTGCAATCGCATCATCATCGTTCTGAACATTGGATCGTCGTTTCCGGCACTGCCAAAGTGACCAATGGTGACGATGTGATTTTGCTGACCACCAACCAATCCACTTATATTCCATGCGGCCATAAACACCGTTTGGAAAATCCGGGCATTCTGCCGCTTGTGCTTATTGAAGTGCAAAGCGGTGAATATCTGGGTGAGGACGATATTGTCCGTTTTGATGATATGTACGGACGCAGCTAAATCATCCTTCATTTTTTAACAAAGCTCACCGCCTCACTATATAAATACAGGCGGTGAGCATTTTAAACAGCCATATTGTTCAGCGCTGTACACTATTGTTTTTACTGAATTATTTATTTTTTTATTTACGTAACATCACTGTCAATCAGCCTTCATATAGATATGCATACATATTTTAAGTCTTGTTTTAATCATACTCGGAGAGTGGTTCTTGTCCAAAAAAGCTTTAATTACCGGCATTACCGGTCAGGATGGAGCGTATTT
>JAEWHQ010000211.1 GCA_023387715.1 Pseudomonadota bacterium
GTCCAGTCAGGTGCAGGGCATTGCCGTTTCGCCAGGCTCTGATGCTCTATTGGAAAAGATCAATGCTTTTGTAACACAGGCAACAACAGACGGCACTTTGGATAATATCCATAATAAGTGGTTGTCCGAACCATTGCCGGATTTTGTTAAAGCAGCGCAATAAAAATAATTAAGTGCCCGATCGGTGACGGTCGGGCATTTTGAGGAGAAGAGAGATCATGGCTGAACCAATCATCACAATGCGCGGCGTTAACAAATATTTTCAGGCGTTTCACGCTTTGAATGATATTAATCTGACGGTTGGTCGCGGTGAAAAGATTGTCATTTGCGGCCCTTCGGGTTCTGGTAAATCAACACTGATCCGTACGATCAATCAGCTTGAAGCTATTGAATCCGGTAGTATCACTGTTGACGGTGTGGAGCTGACTGCCGGTGGCAGTAATGCAGCGCTGATCCGCCGTGATATTGGTATGGTCTTTCAATCCTTTAATCTCTTTCCGCATATGACGGTGTTGGAGAATTGCGTTCTCGCACCGATGAAAACGCGCAAAATTTCGCGCGCAGAGGCTGAAGCTACTGCGAAGGCCTATCTGGAGCGTGTAAAAATTCCGGAACAAGCCAATAAATATCCGGCACAACTTTCCGGCGGTCAGCAACAGCGCGTTGCCATTGCCCGTGCGCTGTGCATGAAACCGCGCATTATGTTGTTTGACGAGCCGACCAGTGCGCTTGACCCTGAAATGGTCAAAGAAGTGCTGGACACCATGGTGGATCTTGCCCGCGACGGGATGACAATGCTGTGCGTGACCCATGAAATGGATTTTGCTCGTGCGGTGGCAGATCGCGTTATCTTCATGGATAAGGGCGTGATTGTTGAAGAAAATACGCCTGATGAATTCTTTAAAAACCCGAAAAATGAGCGCTTGCGCAATTTCTTGGGGCAAATTGCATGAGTTCCCCACGCATTTTGGTTTTGGCAGAACTTAAGCCGCAAGAAATGGCTGAGCAATTGGCTAAAAACTATGATGTGCTTCGCGATATTGACGCTGCGGCCGATGTGGAAATGGTGCTGACATCAGGAAGCGTTGGTTTATCCGCAGCGCAAATGGCTAAAATGCCAAATCTGCGCCTGATTGCGGTCAATGGTGTGGGTGTTGATGCGGTTGACTTGATTGAAGCGAAAAAGCGCAACATTCAGGTGACGACAACGCCGGATGTGCTTTCATCTGCTGTTGCGGAAATGGCATTGGGGCTGGCATTTGCATCAGCGCGCCGCATTGCTGAAGGCGATCATTTCATTCGTGACGGCAAATGGGCAGCTGGTGGGAAGCTGACCCTTGGCAGCTCGGTTCTTGGACGCCGTGCTGGTATTTTGGGTTATGGCCGTATTGGACGCAGACTTGCCGATCTGCTGCGCGGGCTGGGTCTGGAAGTTTTCTATACAGCGCGTAGTCGCAAATCAGATACATCTGACACTTATTGCGCAGATGTTATTTCCTTGGCGCGTGCGTGCGACCTCTTATTTGTAACTGCATCAGCAAATGCAGATAATAATGGTTTGGTCGGGCACGAAACCTTATCGGCTTTGGGTGAAAACGGCATTGTCATCAATGTTGCACGAGGCCCGTTGGTCGATGCTGAAGCCTTAGCGCTAGCCCTTGAAAGCAACATGATTGCAGGTGCCGCGCTGGATGTTTTTGATGATGAACCTCATGTGCCTGAAGCCTTGATGAAGGCGCCTAATTGCGTGCTCACCCCGCATGTGGGCTCTGCCACCAGTGATGCGCGCCGCGCAATGGCACAATTGGTGCTTGATAATCTTGTAGCTTATGTTGCTGGCAAACCTTTATTGACCCCTTACGAGGTGTAACATGCGTTATCTGGCGATTGGCGATCCTTTGGTTGAATTTACATCACGCCGTGATGAGCCTTCGACATTTGATCGCCGCGCCGGAGGTGATACGCTCAATACAGCAATCTATCTTGCGAGGCTGACAAAGGCAGGCTCTGTTGGCTATCTGTCACGCGTTGGCAATGATCTGCATAGTCTCTGGTTGCGTGAGACAATTGCTGCTGAGGGCGTCGATGTATCGGCCCTAGCGGTTGATGAAAATGCTCGTGCCAGTTTGAGTTTTATTTCAACCGACGCGCAGGGTGAACGCAGCTTTTCTTACTGGCGGGATCAATCACCATTCCGCACTTATTTCGACAATGCTGCGCATCTTGCTGATCTTGAAAAGGCTCCGGTGGTTATTTTTTCGGCCATCATATTGGCCGTTTTAAAACCGGAGGGCCGGACACATTTTTTAAAAAAACTTGCTGTGTTAAAACAACAAGGCACGCAGATTATATTTGATACGAATTACCGCCCAGTGTTGTGGGAAAATGTAGAAACAGCGCGCGAATTGATCACAAAGGCAGCAAAATTAGCAACTGTTTTATTGCCTTCGCTGGATGATATTGATGCCTGTTTTGGCATTCATTCGCCTGCTAGAGCGATGCAGAAACTCATCACTATCAGTGATGTAGAGATTGTTTTAACAACCGGTGGTGGCAGCGTTTTTTATCGTAGCACAAGTTCCGGTGAAGTTGAGCAATATGAGCTGCCAGAAGCTGTCGCAGCGGTTGATACAACAGGCGCGGGTGATAGCTTTAATGCTGCTTTTCTGGCAGCGCGCGGCGAAGGACTGGATGCAAAAACAGCTATCCTTCAAGCGGCAAAGCTTGCGGCAATTGTAGTGCAGCATCCGGGGGCTATCATTCCAACAGCTGCAATGCCTGCTTAACATATGAAATGATTATTTGGCCGAATAAGAGCAGTGATTTGATTTTTCACTTGTCTTATTCGGCTTATTTATAGTTTAGGCTATTGCCGTTTCAAAACGCTCGGTAACCATCTCCCAGTTGACGAGATGGCTTAAAAAAGCATCGACATATTTCGGGCGCATGTTGCGGTAATCAATGTAATAAGAATGCTCCCAAACATCGCAGGTCAGCAAAGCATGATGGCCATCGGTTAAAGGCGTATCAGCATTACCGGTTTTGGTAATTCGTAATTTATCGCCATCAAAAACCAGCCAAGCCCAGCCACTGCCAAATTGTGCAATGCAGGCATCTTTAAATTCTTGCTTGAACTGATCGATAGAGCCAAAATCGGCAATCAGCTGCTGCTCTAGATTGCCGGGCATTAAGCCACCACCATTTTTCTTCATTCCAAGCCAGAAATGGCTGTGGTTCCAATGTTGCCCTGCCTGATTAAACAATGTCCGTTCAGCAGGTTTATCTGCACTCTGGCGAATAATCTCTTCCAATGACAGGTCATGGTAGCCGGTTGCAGGTAGAAGTTCGTTCAGCTTATCGACATAGGCCTTATGATGTTTGCCATGGTGATATTCAAGTGTCTCGGCAGACATGAATGGAGCAAGGGCATCCATTGCAAAAGGAAGTTCAGGTAGTTTGAACAAGATTTGTTCCCTCATAACTAATTCGTCAGGATAAAAGCGCAGGGCGCTCTTTTTGACATTGGTCGAAATGGGCGGAATGTTGGACGATTTGATAAACGCGATAAGCGGTGTGGTGCGCTTGCTGGATCAATTTTCCCATATGCTCATTGCTGGCACCATTGCGTTGCAAGAAGTGGATCAGCACGGAAAGCGTATGTTTGAGATGCTGCATGCAAGAAAGCCGCAATTGCAGCGCCGCGCATGGTTCATTGGCTGTGCTCAGCAAACGATCATAAGCTTGTTTATAAAAGCGAGCCGCTTCCTCAGTCATCCCCTGATGTTCACAAAGCTCTGCCAGATTATGGCAGGAGATGTTGTAAATGACCGGCAGCGGGATGCTGCTGTCATTGTTGCTTTGATCTTCAAATAGCATTTCAGCCTTTTCAAGCGCATCACGATAAAGGGCTTCTGCAAGCGGAATTTGACTTGCAGAATAGGCTTTATTCGCTTTGTCTGTGAGCTGTTTCCATGTCCGGTCACGCTGCCAATTATCATTAGCGATTGAATTATCGGCGGTTTTTTCAGTCAATTTTGCATAAGCCATCAGTGCACCTTTATGCGACGCTTAATACAGCGTCTCCCTTTTGCCAGTTGCACGGGCAGAGCTCTTCGGTTTGCAAACCATCAAGCACACGCAAAACTTCATGCGGGTTACGTCCGACACTCAAATCGTTGACGGATACAAAGCGGATGATACCTTGCGGATCAACAATGAATGTTGCACGCAGACAAACACCTTCCTGCTGATGTAAAATACCAAGCGCGGAACTGAGTTCACGCTTGATGTCGGAGAGCATAGGGAAGGGCAGGCTGTTTAAATCCGGGTGATTTTGACGCCATGCCAGATGCACATATTCGCTGTCGGTTGAAACACCATAAATGACGGCATTGCGTTCTTTAAAATCGCTGTTCAGTTGACCAAAGGCAGCAATTTCTGTCGGGCAGACAAAAGTGAAATCTTTTGGCCAGAAGAACAGAACTTTCCATTTATCAGCGTCGGTTTGATTGTTTATTTGCGCAAAATCATCACTTTGATTGGCTGAAACAACAGATTTCAGATCGAAGATGGGTAATTTATCGCCCACTGTTAGCATTTTATATGTCCTTGCATTGGAGTAAACCGGATAAAAAATGCGGTACTGATCACCTCTCCGGTAAAGGTGGCCGCGCATCTCGTTTGAAACTGGTTGGATAAAAACAGGGCGGGAACTTGGAAGCTCATTTTGTAAACCACCCAAAAATGTAAACTTGCATATACGAATCTATTTGCAAATGAATTGCAATTGCATCTTATGGATGGGCTGATTTTGAGTCAAGCAAGACGGGGCAGTAAAATATCAGCAGGGCCATGAAATTAAGTAGCAACAGCATCTGCTGAGTGCGTGAGAGCCTTAAAGTGTGATTTATCCGGCACAGCAGTTGAGGCAAAATTATTGTTTTATTTTTCGCCCCTTGAAATTTTGCAATTAATCAGTCTAAACATGACAAATTAAGTCAACAAATATTAAGCCTTTCAGGTTATCAATGTTTGCGGCTGACGATTGCGTGACAGGTGATTGGAGAAAATAGGTGCTTTGATGTGAGCAACATTGAAGCTGTCAATAAGTGACGCAATTTTTAAAGTGCACGGATTAAGCGTCGTTTCGTGTCAAGGTGACTATTTAAGGTGCAATGATGATTGTACGTAAAAAAGAGTTCGAAACGCTTTATCTGGACGAACAGCCCGGATTGTTACGCCGTGCCGCCCGGCGATTGGGTGCAGGCTCTGTTGCTGCGGATCTGGTGCAGGATGTTTTTCTCAGGCTTTGGGAACGCCGCGCTGAGCCTTTGGACGATGAGGCTGCTTATCTCGGACGTTCCGTTAAAAACGCCATCATTGACCATATTCGTGCTGAAAAAACGCGCGCTGAATATGTAGCTAATATTTTGCCCGAGCAATATGCGGTTCAGGTTCCAACACCTTTGGATATTATCGAGCCGCGTGATGAAATGCGCCGTATGGATGATATTATCCGAGGCCTTCCTGAACGCACGCGCCATATATTTTTGTTGAACAGGGTGCATGGCTGCAAATATTGTGAAATAGCTGAAGTCCTTGTTATATCAAGAAGTGCAGTTGAAAAACATGTCGCCCGTGCCATGATGGCATGCAGAGGCATTCGGGAATAATTGCCGTTATTAAAGCAAATTTAGATGAAAAGTGAAACATCATTGCCGCAAGCAGAGCTGAAGCGGATAAATCAGGAAGCGATTGCTTGGTTTACTCGCATGAATGGTGAGCCATCTGCGGCTGATCGGCGTCACTTTGAAAACTGGCAAAATGCCAGCGCTCTCAATGCACATGCTTATCAGCAAGTGCTGGCAACATGGGGCTGCGCGGATGAGGCGGGCTCCGAAGTTGCAGGTGAAGAAGCAGCAAAGCTTAAACAATATCTGGAAGCCGTACAGCTGGTGCGGGCACGACGCACCAAGCGCAATATATTGGCAGGCACGGCCGCCAGTTTGTTTGCCTGTGTGGCCGGTGTTCATATGTGGCTTGATCATCCGCATTTTATTCAGGATTTCAGCGCTGATTATGTCACGGCACGGGCAGAGCGACGCATCATCAATTTGCCGGATGGCAGCAGCGTTACATTGGATGCCGACAGTGCTTTGGCTTTCTATGAGACAGACGATCTGCGGCGTGCAGAATTACTGCGCGGTATTGCTTATTTTGATGTTAAAAAATCAGGCAAACTGTTTGAAGTGGGCGCTGCCAAAGGCACGACGCGTGTGACCGGCACGGCCTTTTCAGTTGAAGTTCATGAACAGGATGTGGTGGTTAATCTGGAGCGCGGCGCTGTTACGGTTTTATCTGCTGACCAATCCCAGCAAGCGCAATTAAAGCCCGGTGAAAGTGTCAATTATAATGCAAGCGGTGTCAGCACGGTTCAACCGGTTTTGATTGATGATGCTTTTGCATGGCGTGATGGCCGGTTGATTTTTGATAATTCACGTTTGCAGGATGTGGTTGAACAAATCGGCCGTTATCATAGCGGGCGTATTGTTGTTATGGGGTCAAAACTTGCTGATTATCAGGTTTCGGGCAATCTGCCGCTTGATGATACACAGGCAGCTTTGGCTTCATTGCAGGCAACTGTCGGCTTTAAAATGTATGAAGTCGGCTCGCGCCTAGTGGTTATCCGTTAGTGGAAACCGCGGTGTTTCCAATAAATTATAAAATATTTGAATTATTTTGATTTTTTTGATGTGTACTTACGCCCTCTCATCCGTGATCTATTATGAGAGGCTATGAGAATGCGAAACAGCCGCACACCTCTCTTTATATTGATACGAGAAGGGTTGCGTGGATGAAAATGAGCTTTTGGATGCGAGGGCGTGCCGCTCTCCTGTTGACGACAACGGTGCTTGGCACCGGCCTTTTGCCGGCATTGCCTGTTCCACCGGCATATGCTCAGGCCAATGCACAACAACAATATAGTTTCAATATTCCTGCCAAACCAGTGCGTCAGGCATTGAATGATATTTCGCGTATTACCGGAATATCGGTTGTCTTTAGTGAAACCAGCGCGGGTGCCGTGCGCGGCGCACCGGTTTCCGGTTCGATGACACGCGAACAAGCGGTGCAGAGACTGCTGGCAGGCAGCGGCTTTTCTTATTCTTTCTCCAACGGCAACACGGTTACAATTCACGCCCAGCAGCAGCCGCAGCAAAGCGCGCATATTTCTGAAGATGGTGTCACAGTTCTTGATACAATTGTGGTGACCGGTGCTGGTGAAGTAACACCTTATAGCCCCTATGAAACTGCGGGCGCAAAAAGCTACATTGCAGCAGAAGATATTGAGCGTTACCGCGGCTCCAGTCCGGCTGATATGTTCCGTGGTACAGCCGGTGTTATGTCGGGTGAAGCACGCAACGGCGCTGGCGCAATTGATGTTAATATTCGTGGCATGCAAGGCATGGGACGCGTTGCAACTACAATTGATGGCGCAGAAAATGCCGTCACTGTTTATCAAGGTTATCAGGGCGTTTCCAACCGAACCTTTGTCGATCCGGATTTTATCGGCGGTATTGATATTAACAAAGGCGCCGACAGTGCTTCATGGGGCAATGCCGGTTCTGTTGCTATGCGCACGGTGAGCGCAGCAGATATTGTTAAGCCCGGCGACACTTGGGGTCTGCGTCTGAAAGGCGAAATCGGCAGTAATGCTTCTTCGCCCAACGCAGGCGATAAAGCTGGTTTCCTCTGGCCTTTCGCGCCTTGGGATCCGATGGGTGCGGTTCCGGTGGAATCAACTACCGGTATGGATCGCCCGTCTGCTCTGTCGCCAAGACGTGCGTCAGGCAGTGTTATCGGTGCCTATCAGGGTGAGGATTTTGATTTTCTGGCCGGTTATGCCCGCCGTAAACAAGGCAATTATCATGCCGGTAAATATGGGCCTTCTGTTGATCCGGTCAATAAAGGCCGCCAGCAATATTGCCCGAATGGCGTGTGCAATCCGAACGGCACCACTTATTGGGACAATTATTATGAAAATGAAGGTCTTGTAAATTACCGCGGTGGTGAAGAGGTTCTCAACACTCAGCTGGAAACGGAATCCTGGCTTGCCAAACTGACCGCCCGCTTTGACGATGACCACACATTGCAGCTTGGTTATACCGGTTTTCGCAGTGAGGCAGGGGATCGTCTTGCATCGCGTTTGAATGGTAAAAACGGCCAGTCAGAGCAGCAGGCACAAACAGCAGGCACCAGCCTTGATACGGTGACAGCACGCTATCGTTGGAACCCGGAAGAGAATGATCTTTTTGATCTCAAAACCAATCTCTACTGGACGCATTTGCAGCTGCGCAATCCTATCCGTGGCGGTCGCGGGCTGACACCTGAGCAATTGGGACTTTCATCCGATTTCCGCGTTGGTTCAAATTCCGACATGTGGGGCGCTGATATCAGCAACCTGTCAAAATTCACCACCGCATATGGTGATATTGATTTGACCTATGGCTTGTCTTATCGCGGTGAAGATACACGCGGCAGCCGTCATACCGCCGCCTTGGAAGCATGGAACTCTGCACGCGATGCGATACGCCATGAAGCGGCCGCCTATACAAAAGCGGCATGGAAGCCAGTTGATTGGGCAACACTTAATGCAGGTCTGCGTTATTCGCATTTCTGGTCGAAGGATCGCTTTGATCCATATGAGCGCGATGATATTGCCA
>JAEWHQ010000220.1 GCA_023387715.1 Pseudomonadota bacterium
TACAGCTGTTACTTCAATTTCTACCAGCCATGCCGGGCTTGCCAAAGCAGCGACCTGCATAACAGAACGTGAAGGCAGGTTAGGCTGTGCTTCTGTACCGAAGAACTGTGTGTAACCTTCCATAAAGCCGGCAAAGTCCATCTTGCCGCCCTTATCAGGATCACCTACGAGGAAAACCTGCATTTTGATAACATCGCTCATTTTCAGATCAAGCGAAGCCAATGATTTTTCAATTGATTTCAGAACGGTTTCTGTCTGCGACTTTGTATCACCGTAAGCAGCAATCGTGTTTTTTTCTGCTTTTTCATCAACAACAGTTGGAACCGCACCGCTGAGGTAAACAGTTGTTTTTCCTGCCGGTACTTCTACTGCCTGAGCAATCGGGAAATTAGAACCCGGTGTCTTATGACGAATAACATCTTGAGCAAAAGCCTGGCCTGAAAGCATAACGCCTAAAGCGCAAACTGCAGCAGCTGTCAAATTCTTCATGGATACTTCCTTATATCGATTTACACTTCGATAAGCATTGAAAAAGTGGGCGAGAAAAAGGCCGGAATAAACAGATGCCGTGTTATACACACGGCATCTGCATTTTATGATTAACGGTTATCCGCTACGTCCTGAGCCGTTACAGGCTCTTGGTAGTCGTTACCGAAATTGGTTCGGATGTAGGTCACAACAGCAGCAATCTGCTCGTCGTTCATCATTTTACCAACTGGTGGCATACCTTTGAGGCCGTTCAGCAGAACGTAGATCGGGTAGCTAGCTTCAGCCAAGGTTTCGTTCTTGGCCAATGCCGGGTAGTAACCCGCAGCAACAGCACCCTTACCTTCTGCCATATGGCAAGCCTGGCAAACGGTTTCATACAGTTCCTGACCGGTCTGTGCAGCAAAAGTGTTGCTGGTGCTCAGGCCTGCACCTGCAGAGTCTGCAAGAACAGCCGGAGCCGACACGCCAAGGATTGCAGCTGCAGTAGCAGCCAGCGCCAATGGGCGAACCAGAAGAGAAATATTTTTCATTTGAATGTTCCTTTCATCGAGCCGAGAAAGATTAAGGGAAACCCTTAACCTTTGATCACGCGCTCATGAAGTCTGGTGATTGCATCAAGTGACGAAAGGATCGCACCTTCCTGCCAGCCAGGGATGTAAGAGCAATGCTCACCTGCAAGCACAACGCGACCGTCGATTTTGCAAAGGTTCTGGTAATGCTCTTCACGCATTTCATCAGTCCAGTCACCAGCACAACCCAGTGTGTACGGGCTGCGATGCCATGCCCAGGTAACACCGTTTTCAAATTCTTCCTTGTACTGCGGATGAATTTCTGCACCGTATTCAACAGCTTTAGCAACGCGATCAGCAGGGGACAGGGAGGTGAACTCGTAAGAGTTTGGACCATTCCATGTGTAACCGCCGAGCAGAACGCCCTTGCCGCCCATGTTGTAGTTGGTGCTTGGGTAAGAAATCTGACGAATCGGCAGGTTGGTGAAGCTGATACCACCGAAGATGTGCTCGTCTTCTTCCCAGAAACGACGCTTGAACTGCAGACCGAATTTCACGGAAGAAACGTAAGGAACAGCAGCAATAGCAGCCTTCATTTCTGTGCCGAGATTGGTTTCGATCTGAGCAAGAATTGGCAGAGGAATGGTGCAGATACACCAGTCAGCGCTTTCTTCTTTTACAGTGCCTGGATTTGCAACATCTTCATAAGTAACGGTTACGCCCTTATCATTCTGCTGGATCTTGGTGACCTTGCACTTGTAAGTGATGAGATCGCCAACTTCCTTAGCAAAGGCCTCACCGATCACGCCCATACCACCAACTGGCTGGAACATGGTTGTCTGGAATTCGTAGTTGGTGAAGTTGGAGAGGAACTTCCACAGGCCCGAACGCAGCAGCTCTTCCATTTTGTATGGTTCGCTTGGAATCGGCTTAGCGTCAACACCGCCGCCTGGATCTTTTTCAAAACCGCGGAACTCAGATGTATGCATGCTCTTTACATAGTCAAAGTTCTCATCAAGAACGCCCCATGAGCGCATGGCTTCAAGCAGAATTTCCTGATCTTCTTTAGTAACGATCTCATCCAGACCGCCTTTTTTAGTTGCCTTTGCAAGCAGGCCGGCAGAATGGCTCTGGAAGTCGATCTTCACGTCACGGATGCGCTGTGGCTTACCATCGAATGCAGCCGTTGAATGCAGGAATGCATTGTAGTTCAGCTGCTGGAACGGCTCCAGCTGAACGCCGAGGCGCTTACAGTAATCCAGCACAGCATGGTGATGGTATGGAATACGCCAAGGACCCAGGTTTATGTACTGGTCTTTGTCGAATTCACAAGTCTGTGTTGTTCCGTCGATTTCAGTGAACTTGTCACCGCCGTGAACAGTCCAGTTACGGCCGCCTGGACGATCATTATATTCGAGGATCTTAACGTTATAACCAGCCTGGCGCATTTCAAGCGCTGCGGTCATACCTGCAAGACCAGCACCGAGAATCAGAACTGTGGCACCTTTAGGATCGCCTTCCAGCTTAACTGGACCTTTGTAGCCGGATTCAGCGGCATGACCAAGGCTGGTCATTGCCTGATACATCACCGCACCACCGGCTGTTGCACCGATCAGCGAGAGTAAATCCCGGCGTGTAAAATTCGAAAACGCTTTTGTGCGATTCATTGTTAAAGTTCCTCTTACTTATCCGATAACCATATTTCAGTATCGACATCAGTGAGACCGTATAAGCCCCCACAGAACGCCCATAACTAGTACCAGCCAAATTTCAGTCAAGTAAAAATTATTTATGGTGACAATCGATTATTGGAATATATTGCACAAAAAACTGATAATAAGAAAAACAATTCCAAATTGCAAGCATAGCATAGTGCTCTACTTAAACCGGAATCAGCAAGCAGCATTTTATTCTTGATTTTTTCAAACCAACGCGGCGGCGGAACACACTAAAGTCCACCAATTAAATTATGAGAATTTCACACTACTCTTTTTATGCAGCCGGTTCTCTCTATTATGCATTAAAATGCACTATTTGACAATTGCCCGCTCAAAGTTGGCAGCGTGCCCTTTATCAATTCCGTGTGATTTAGCAAGACCTGTTACAAGATCAGATGCAAAAAAACACAAAAAAATGAACAAAACCGGCTGCCAGAAACAACAGTTTTCAGCCGTTTGGTTTCTGCCCTATATAATAAAGTCATTGGAACGAACCGGAGCAGCCAGTTTTGCCCTCATCCTTAGCCTTGTCATTGAAAGCCCTATTTGCTGTTTTTCGGGCATCAAAAGCGGTATCAGGCGAGAATGTTTCGGGAAAAGTTTATTTTCCGCGTGAAAAGCCTGCAACAAATGCTATACTGAACCAAAGATGAGAAAGAGACGGTACCGAAGTTCGGCCTTCGGTCACCGTTTTCTTTTTGTCTGCCGTCATGATGTTTAACCGTTTGGCACATGAATGACTGACACGCACAGACGTGCAGCACTGAGCCTGACGCATAATTTTAGCCTGCTTGGCTCACGAAAGGACAGGGTATGGACAAATTTCCGATGACACCCGGCGGTTTCGAAAAACTGAAAGAAGAATTGCGCACCCGTCAACAGGTGGAACGTCCGAATATTATCCAGGCCATCTCGGAAGCAAGAGCACACGGCGACCTTTCGGAAAATGCCGAATATCATGCTGCTAAAGAAGCGCAGAGCCTTAATGAAGGCCGCATTTCCGAACTGGAAGAGCTGATTGCCCGTGCCGAAGTTATTGATGTTACCAAATTGAGCGGCGACCGCATTAAGTTTGGCGCAACCATCACTTTGATTGATGAAGAAACCGAAGCTGAAAAGATTTACCAGATTGTTGGTGATCAGGAAGCTGACGTTAAACAGGGACGTATTTCCATCTCCTCCCCGATTGCGCGTGCGCTGATCGGCAAAGGCGAAGGTGATACAATTGAAGTGAACGCACCGGGCGGCTCACGTTCATATGAAATCCTGAGCTTCAAGTTCGTCTAAGAGACAAAAGCAGATGCAGGTTCCCGTCAGGCAAACCGAGGTGTCCGTCCACAAGACAGAGGTCATTGCACCCAATTTCAAAAAGCGCTTGTCCGGTGTCACCTCGACGATCGTTCAGCTCATCCCGTTGCAAAGACGTGAAGGCTTGAACATTGCCACGATGGGGCCCGGCCTGCCTGCTGACCTGCCCCACCTCAAATGGACAGCCATTTTCTCTTTCTGGAGCAAGCCGGAAAAGCGCAATTTTCGCATCTGGCACGCAAGACGTAATATCGAGATGATCGCAGGCATCCTCATGCGTGATGTCTTGCGGATGAAATTACGTCTTGTTTTTACCTCCGCTGCACAACGCGATCACAAGCCATTTACCAAATGGCTGATCCGCCGCATGAATGCGGTGATTGCTACCAGCAGCCGTTCAGGCAGCTTTTTGAAAGTACCGCACACCGTCATTATGCACGGTGTCGATCTGGAACGCTTTCATCCGCCCGTCAGTCAAGATGATGATTTTGCCGCTTCCGGCCTGTCCGGCAAATATGCCATTGGCTGTTTTGGCCGTGTGCGCCATCAAAAAGGCACAGACCTTTTTGTCGATGCAATGATCAAGCTGCTGCCGGATTATCCGGAATGGACAGCCATCATTACCGGCCGCACCACCGCAGAACATCAAGGTTTTGAAAATGATCTGAAAGCCCGCATTGCTGAAGCAGGCTTACAGGATCGCATTCTGATTTTGGGTGAGGTGCCTGATATTCGCGTTTGGTATCGTCGCCTCACACTTTATGTGGCGCCGTCGCGCAATGAAGGTTTCGGCCTCACCCCATTAGAAGCAATGGCTTCTAAAACTGCTGTTGTGGCTAGTGATGCCGGTGCCTATGCGGAAATGATTATAGAGGGCAAAACCGGTTCGGTTGTGCCGGCCGGTGACGGCGATCGTTTGCGCGAAGCCATCCGTCCTTATCTGGCCTCGCCGGAAATGGCGAAAGAGCACGCAGAAGAAGCGCTTTTAAACACGCAAAAATATTTCCCGCTGGAGCGCGAAGCTGCATCCATCTGCGAAGTTTATGAGCGGGTTTTCGCACAAAAATAAGTTCTCTTTGATAATTCGTAATATTCGCCCACCCGTCTGCTGATCGGCGGGCGAAACATTTTTTGCACAAAATTCAGCGTTTAAATTTCGTTCAGCTTCCATTCATGCAGCATTGTTTATCAATGCATCATGAGCTGCAAATGCAGTGACCGAATTCAGTCCCTCCCGCCTGAATTCACAAGATGAGTTCGCTCCCAAAGGAGAAGCAGAATGAACAGATTTTTGAAGACCGCAATTTTGGGTTTGGCCGCAGCCGCAGCCATAGCTGCCCCGATCAGCACTGCATCCGCCGATTCATGGCGTGGCAATGGCGGCGGCTGGAACAATGGCCGTCATGGTGGCTGGCACGGCGGTCGCAATGACTGGAACAGACCGCGCCCGAACTATGACCGTCCGCGCAAACGCGACAGAAGCGATGCGATTGCTGCCGGTGTGATTGGCTTGGCCGCAGGTGCAATCATTGCAGGTGCGCTGTCTCAGCCAAGCACCCCAACCTATGCGCCAGCACCACAGCCACGCGTTTATTACCCGCCGCAGCCAGCTTACAACACCTATCCGGCCGCTCCGGCACCGGTGCAATATCGCGGTGGCGCACAGCCTTGGTCGCAGGCTTGGTATAATTACTGCTCGCAGAAGTTCCGTTCTTTCAATGCAAAAACCGGTACTTATCGCGGTTATGACGGCGCCGACCACTTCTGCGTCGCCAACTAATCAAAAAGCCCCCGAACATCACCGTTCGGGGGCTTTTTTAGTGTCCACTCAATCACACAAGAAATGGATTACCGCGGCGCTCATCACCGAAACGGCTGCCGGGGCCATGGCCACACAAGAAGCCGACTTCATCGCCAAGCGGCAATAATTTATCTTTAATTGAGCTGATCAAGGCATCATGATCGCCACCCGGCAGATCGGTGCGCCCAACTGAACCATTGAACAATACGTCGCCCACCAGCGCAAAAGATGCAGCTTTATTATAGAAAACCACATGTCCCGGCGAATGTCCCGGACAGTGGAACACTTCAAAATCATGACCGGAAAACGAGACATGTTCGCCTTCGTTCAACCATTGATCTGAAGCAAGATTGCGCATTTTATCCGGCAGATTATAGCGTGCAGCAGAGCTTTCCACACTGGCCATCAGCTCTTTATCATCAATATGCGGGCCGATAATGTTGACATTCAGCGCATCTTTCAGATCAAGCGCCCCGCCGACATGGTCCAAATGACCATGGGTCAGCCAAATGGCTTCCACATCCACATTATGGGCTTTTACAGCTTCTACGATACGATCAGCATTACCACCCGGATCAATCACGACCCCTTTTTTGGTTTCACTGTCAAACAGCAAAGTACAGTTTTGCTGAAATGCCGTCACCGGTATGATAATCGCCTGTAGCTGCCCCACAACGCACTCCGTTTATTAAAAAGACTGACCATCAAATATGCCGCCTCATGCATACAAACAAGGCTTTAGAGCGCCGTGTGCCAGATTTGGCACACAAAGGTCGCTCTAACACGTTAAGATTAGAGCATAATTTAACCTTGAACTGATCTAAGTGTAAGGAATTATGCTCTAACCACATAGAACGATGATTATAATAAAAAAACCGATCAGTTTCATGACCGGTTCCCTGTCGTTCTTACCAAAACAAAATATAAGGCAGCCGAAACTTCAGGACTGCCTTATAATTATTTAAGCTTTATTGGCGGCTGCGTTTTTGATCATGCCAATGATCGCGGTCAGAACGATACCACCGATACCACCGCCCGCCAGCTGGCCGATCGCGCCATTCAGCAAGGAATCAAGGCTGCCATTATTCAAAAGCGGCAGTAATTGCCCCAAAATAACACCACCGATACCACCAGCAACAGTATTACCGGTTGTTCCGAGGCTCAAATTCTTAACAGCTCCGGCAATATTGCCGCCAACTGCACCAGAGATCAATTGCAAAACAATAGGCAGAAGAGCATCCATGACTTATCCTTCCCATCAAGGTTGTGCATGAGATTAAAGAATCCAGCTACTTGATGATCATCAGAAAGCCAATAATGTCAAATAAATTGCGATTCATTTACTCATAAAAATAGAATTGACCACAGTCTTTGCATAGAAATACATGGATTAAAGCGCAATATCACTTTATAAAAATGCATAATCAATAATCAGGTAACGTAATAATAAAGCTGCATGCATAACGTTTTGACCATTCACAGGAATAGCCGTGCCTTTGCGGCCTGCGTCATTGAAATCGGTTGCGCATACTGACATATTCATCACCATATGACCGGAGCTATGATGTGAATTCTGAAAATATAACTGCCTCAGTTGAGACCCCGCTTTCTGCACGCGAGGCAGACAATCTCGATATTATCGAACTCTTGTTCTTCTCTTATCGTGATTTTACCGCTGATCCGGATTTGATCCTTGAAAAAATCGGCTTTGGCCGTGCGCATCACCGCGTGCTCTACTTTATCAATCGTAAGCCCGGCATGACGGTTGCGGAACTTTTAGACCTGTTGCGCATTACCAAACAAAGCCTGTCACGCGTGCTAAAACAACTGATCGACACCGGCCATGTGCTGCAAATCACTGCCGCGCACGACAGGCGCCACAGAAAACTATATCCAACCGAGGCTGGCCGCACCCTGACATTGTCGCTCGCAACACCGCAGTCGCACCGCATTGCCAATGCTCTCGACAATTGCTCTGAAGAAGAACGCCATATTATTGAGCGTTTTCTTTATAAAATGGTCAATCCTGATCGCCGGATCCAGATCGACAGTTTTGATCCGGCAGATTATGGTAGTGCAACAGAACGTCCTTTTGTAAAAACCAGCCTTCCATCATCTTAATGCCTTTGACTAACACCTTAGAAAACGGAGTGCGCTATGCTCGTTGAAGATCAACTTATCTCAGATGATGCACCGCACCTGCTGGTTGTTGATGACGACACACGCATCCGCAGCCTGCTTTCGCAATTTCTCACCACCAGCGGCTTTCGCGTCACCATTGCAGCCAGCGCTGCCGAAGCACGGCGCAAGCTGGAAGGCATTGATTTCGACCTGCTCATCCTTGATGTGATGATGCCGGGTGAAACAGGCGTATCGCTGACGCGCTCTTTGCGCGAGAAAAAGACCGTTCCTATTTTGATGCTCACTGCCCTGTCGGAAACCGACAGCCGCATTGATGGCCTGGAAGCCGGGGCAGATGATTATCTGCCAAAGCCTTTTGACCCGCGTGAATTGCTGTTGCGCATCAATAATATTCTGCGTCGCGGTGCCCCTGCTCCGCAGCCAAAAATCGAGCAGATTGTTTTTGGCCCGTACACATTCTTCATTCCGCGCCGCGAATTGAAAAAGGGCAGCGAAGTTATCAAGCTCACTGACCGTGAACGCGATATTATGGCCATCTTTGCCGAGCGCGCCGGTGATACCGTCCCGCGTCACGAATTGACCGGTGCGGAAGGCGAAGTGGGCGAACGCACGATTGACGTGCAGATCAACCGCCTGCGCCGTAAAATCGAGCAGGATCCGGCCAACCCGATCTGGCTGCAAACAGTGCGCGGCATAGGTTACAAGCTGAGTATTGAATAGAAACCGGTTTCACAGTTTAAAAGATCAGAACGAAAAGGGACAGAATTTGGCGACTGAGGATCTCAGACCATGACACACCCTTGGACGGCTCTGAAATACTGGTTCAGCACATGGATTCCAAAAGGCCTCTATGCGCGCTCGCTGATTATTATCATTGCGCCGATGGTGCTTTTGCAGTCAGTGGTGGCTTTCGTCTTTATGGAACGCCACTGGCAAATGGTCACCGAGCGTCTTTCAACGGCTGTGGTGCGCGATATTTCCGCTATCATTGATCTGTTGGAAACCTATCCGCAAGAAGCCGATTATGAAAATGTCATCCGCATTGCGCAGCAGCGCTTAGCACTCAATATTTCCATTCTGCCACCTGATCCGCTGCCAGCTCCCAGCCCGAAGCCGTTCTTTTCTATTCTTGATTATTTTTTGAGCGAGGAAATCACCCGCCAGATCAATCGCCCGTTCTGGATTGATACGGTCGGCGATTCCGATCTCGTTGAAATCCGCGTTAAACTTGAAAACAATGTGCTGCGTGTTTTTGCCAGACGTTCACAGGCCTATGCCTCCAATACCGGCATTTTCCTGACATGGATGGTCGGCACGGCACTTGTGTTGCTGACAATTGCGATTTTCTTCCTGCGCAATCAGATCAAACCGATCCAGCAATTGGCGGATGCGGCCGAAAGTTTTGGCAAAGGCCGCGCAATGCCGGAAGGCTTTAAGCCGCAAGGCGCCGAGGAAGTGCGCAAAGCCGGTATTGCCTTTATCCAGATGCGTGAACGTATTGAGCGCCAGATTGAGCAACGCACCGCAATGCTAAGCGGGGTCAGCCATGATCTGCGCACCATCCTGACCCGCTTTAAATTGCAGCTGGCTCTGGCCGGAAATTCTCTTGATACAGAACCGCTCAATCAGGACATCACCGATATGCAAACCATGCTGGAAGGCTATCTGGCCTTTGCGCGTGGGGAAGGCTCAGAAGAAACCTCTGTGCTCGATCTGCAAATCCTGTTCGACCGGCTGAAACATGACAGCACCTTGCGCGGTAAAGATTTAACCGCATCCATTGACGGCTCACCCGATGTGAATGTTCGCCCGAATGATTTTTCCAGACTGGTGTCCAATCTTGTTTCCAATGCACTGCGCTATGCCGATAAGGTTGATCTCCATGCACGCCATCAGGATGGTTTTCTGGAAATCACCGTAGATGATAACGGCTCCGGTATTCCGGAAGAAAGCCGCGAAGATGTGTTTAAGCCATTTGTGCGTCTTGATGCAGCACGCAATCAGGATGCGGGTGGAACCGGCCTTGGCCTTGCCATTGCACGCGACATTGCGCGCAGCCATGGCGGCGACATTACTTTGCACGACAGTCCGCTTGGTGGCTTGCGTGCAGTTATTCAAATTCCGGCATAATAAGCGACATAAAAAACCGACTTAAGCACAGGCTTAAATCGGCTTTTTTCAGACGATCAGTTCGGCCAAATTAATATAATCTGCCGCCGTTCGGAATGGTTTTGTCTGTTGTCACCAACACCACATCACCAGCCTCATCAGGCATGCCGAGTGTCAGGACTTCAGACATAAACGGGCCAATTTGGCGCGGTGGAAAATTCACCACTGCCATCACCTGCTTGCCCACCAGATCTTCCGGCTGGTAATGTTTGGTAATCTGCGCCGAGGTTTTCTTCACACCAATATCGGCACCAAAATCAATCTTCAGTTTGATGGCAGGTTTGCGCGCTTCCGGAAAAGGCTGTGCTTCAATAATGGTACCGGCACGAATATCGACCTTTTCAAAGTCAGCCCAACTAATCGTATCGGCAATCACGCCTGTTTCACTCATATCTGCATCAATC
>JAEWHQ010000275.1 GCA_023387715.1 Pseudomonadota bacterium
CTTAACACCTTCGAAAAGAACGGCACTATTCGCAGTCTGTTTTTTCATCGGTTAGTTCCTTGGAATTGATGAGAAAAGACAAGCAGCCACTGTTCGGATGCTGCCCTTGCAACATCCGTGACAAACCTGCCCGTTGAATGATTATTTATTCGGCGTTCTGATCGGCTTCTTCGCCGGTAGCTTCAGAGCTGTCCGTATCTTTATAAAAGCTGGAATGACTGCCCGATGTGGAAGAACTTTTTGTTTCCAGATCGTAATTCCACCAATGCAAACCGGCAGTCACCGCAAACATGACACCACTAAGCAAAAGCACTGTCACCAACGACAAGCGCTCATAACGTGACCAGCCCTTCGACGATTTCAAGCCAGCCTGCCCTTTGCCGTCGCGCAATTTTATCGACCAAGCCGGTTGCAGTGTTTGCGATGATGTACCAGCATAATGTGTTTTGTTTACCCTGTTCGCAGGATCAGTAAAGGCCATAATAAACCTACCTTTTTCAAGTAGAGGTAGATGGCTCATTAAAACAAAATAAAAATGAACCTTCATTCACTTTAATTTTTATTTAAAACAACCATCAAATTTTCTGCTGGCTTATTGGCATCTTATGCGATAAATTAAAAACTGTATTAAGTTCACTATTGATATACCTTCGTATATTTTTTAAATTTTATCAAAAATTACTTATAATCAGACATAGATATACCAAAGTATATCCGCCATATACGATATATATCAGCACATATTCATGACAATGCTGGCTTTATCTATTGGTTCTTGCTAATGCCGCATTATCAAGCGCAGCCACATCATGATGCCGCGTGCCGAACTGTGTGAAAGACAATCTCCTTCACATGCAGACCACCAATCAAAGGACAAACGATGCCTGACGACCCTTCGAGTTGCAGTCAACAAGCCTTACAAAAACAAACTTAAGCCGGTCTGCCTGTCTCCCGCAGCCTACCGGCTGAGGAGACTATTATGAACAATCACTTCGCTATTTCCCACCACAACAATCGCACTTTATCAGTTAACCGCCCACAGCCGGTGCGCGGCAATAACCCGAAATTACGCGATTATATCATTAGCTGCTGCGCTTATATTGCCATGCTCATCATGCTTGGCTTTGTTATTGCTGCTGAAACCAACGCTTTCAGCCTTTAAGCCAAAGACTGTTTATTTTTCCATTCGCTTATAACAGAGCGGCAAGAGCATGGATGCTTAACGCCGCTCCAAGCAAGGCAGGCATATCATGACCTATCTGGCACCGGCAGATAATCTGCTTCATGCAGCATTGTGCCTTACAGGCGCGTTTCTGCTTGGCGGTATCATTGGCATTGAGCGCCAGTGGCGCCAGCGCATGGCGGGTTTGCGCACCAACACTTTGGTCGCCGTTGGCGCTGCAAGCTTTGTGCTGTTTGCTTCCCTTGTGCCCAATGATGCAAGCCCCACCCGTGTGGCCGCTCAAGTGGTTTCCGGCATCGGTTTTTTAGGTGCCGGTATTATCTTCAAGGAAGGCATGAATGTGCGCGGGCTCAACACAGCCGCAACACTATGGTGTTCAGCCGCCGTAGGTGTTATGTGCGGCGCCGGCTTCTTCTTTCATGCCATGGTTGCCAGTTTTTTTATCATTGCTGTCAATGCTCTGCTGCGCCCGATAGTCAATCTGCTGGAGCCACAAGACCGCATCGCGGCAGAAGATGGCTATAATTACGGCATCAGCATTGTGTGCCATGGCGATTATGAAGCCCATGTGCGCGCATTGCTGTTACGTGATCTTGGCGACGAGCTGCACATTCACCGGCTGGAAAGCAAAAATATTGAAGATTCCAACCGTGTCGAGGTAAGCTCTGCCATCCATTCACCGAAGAAAAACGAGCGTAAATTAGAGCATATTATCGGTAGATTAAGCCTTGAGCCTATGATTACCTCCGTTCGTTGGTATATTACCGATCCGAAATGGATGAATAGTTCAGACTAATATTACCATCACTTATGCAAATGAATGTCAGGCCAGTTCAATGAAAGAGTTTTTTCAAAGCCGCTTACGCGTCAGTCAGTCGTCATTGACCATGCTGATTTTGATTGCGGTTATGGCCGGCATTTTTGTCTTTGATACTGTCACCGATTATGCCATTGCAGCCGCCAGCTTTCACATTTGCATCATCCTGATCGCGGTGCGGTTATTATCGCGCCGCACCGTGATCTGGTTTGCATGGGCCTGCGTTATTTTGACGATTGTCAGCTTTTATCTCACCCGTTCAGGTGATTTTGAAGTGGGCTTGATCAATACAATCATCAGCATTATCGCCATTATCATCACCACCTATTTAGGCCTGCTGGTCGTCTCGGCACAAGCCGCAGCCCATAAAACCCGCGAGCATTTGCTGCGTCTTGCACGCGTGACAACTCTTGGCCAGCTAACCGCATCCATTGCCCATGAGATCAATCAGCCACTTGCCGCCATCGCTACCAGCGCCAATGCCTGCAATCGGTGGCTGTCATTCGACCCGCCCAATATTGAAAAAGCCCAAGCGGCAGTGGAACGTATCGCCGGAGAAGCCCATCGTGCCAGCGAAGTGCTGCAACGCATGCGCTCACTGGCGCGCGGTGAAGAAACCAAGAAAACAATATTTGATTTAAACCAATCGATTGCAGAAATCGTCAACCTTTCACAACGGGAAATTGACAATTTCAAGATCGAAACCGAATTGTCACTGCCGCAAAATCTGAGCTTGGCCTATGCGGATAAAATCCAAATCCAACAAGTTTTAGGCAATCTTGTGCTCAATGCGCTTGATGCTATTGCGCAGCACAATCCTGAACAAAAATTGCTGGAAATTATTGCCGCACAAGAAAATCAACGCTTCCTATCAGTAACCATTAAAGATAACGGCACCGGCCTTTCGCATGATGCACAAGAGCAGCTGTTTGATGCGTTTTATACAACAAAAGCAGGTGGCTTTGGCCTCGGCCTCACCATTTGCCGCTCCATCATTGAAGCCAATGGCGGACAAATCAGTGTTAAATCCGCTCTTGGCCAAGGCACCGAAATGAAATTTACCCTACCAGCAGTCAAAGGATAAGATCATGAGCCAACATGACACCAAACCCATTGTTTATGTTATTGATGATGACGCCTCGATCAGAATAGCCATTGAAGATCTGCTGGCATCCATCGGGCTGGAAGCCGTTACCTTTGCGTCAGCATCAGAATTTCTGGAATATAATCGCGAAAAAATACGTCCCTCATGCCTCATCCTTGATGTGCGGATGCCCGGGCAAAGCGGCACCGATTTTTATCGCTATATGCGTGAGAACGGTATCAATATTCCGGTTATTTTTATCACCGGCCATGGCGATATCAGCATGGGTGTTAAAGCGATTAAAGACGGTGCGCTAGAATTTTTAACCAAGCCCTTTAAAGATCATGAGCTGATCGAAGTGGTGCAGCGCGGCATTGAGCTGGAAATCAGCCAACTCGCCAGCGAAGAGGCGCAGTCTCAACTCAGCGCTAAGGAAAAATCGCTTTCGCAAGGCGAAAGTGATGTTTTCAAACTGGTAGTCGCCGGTCTTTTAAACAAGCAAATCGCCGGCGAACTCAATATCAGTGAAATCACCGTTAAAGTTCGCCGCGCAAAACTGATGCAGAAAATGGAAGCCAATTCACTCGTTGATCTGGTGCGGATGTATGATGCCCTGCATCAGGAAAAATAACGAATACGATAAGGCTTGATTATTCTTCCCATTTCGGGCGGAACATTTCATAGACCTTATCAGTCGTTGCAAAATCCATATAACCAAGGCGCGAAACCGGCCGTGACTTGGTTATATCAATC
>JAEWHQ010000287.1 GCA_023387715.1 Pseudomonadota bacterium
TCGTTTGCAGCAGTCCTGGAATGCAGCAGCAAAAGCAAAAGCCGGTTATGCAATGGACAGCACCCTTGTGTATGGCACATTGGGTTATGGTACCACCAAGTTCAAAAAACAGGAAGCAACCACTAAAGGCCCAGGTTGGGAGGGTGGCGTTCTGGTTGGCGCTGGTATTGAACAGAAGCTCTCCGGCCCGCTTTCCGTCAAAGCTGAATATGACTATATGCGTATCAGCAATGTAAAATCAAAAGTGAATGGCGTGAGCCAGACCAACAAGCTGCATAACCATATGCTGAAAGCTGGTCTGAATTACAATTTCTGATTTGGTCAGAAAACTGCATAAAAAAACGCCGGATTTTAAAAGTCCGGCGTTTTTGTTTGTCTTTATTCCGCTGCCACTTGCTCAAACTGCACATCATGCAGGCGCTTATAAATACCGCCCACTTTGAGCAGATCATGGTGTGTGCCCTGCTCGGCAATGCCGTTTTCATTGACCACCACAATACGGTCAGCATTGCGGATAGTTGCCAAACGGTGCGCAATCACCAGTGATGTACGCCCATCGGAAAGCTCAGCCAATGAGCGCTGAATGGCGCGTTCCGTTTCAGTATCCAGTGCTGAAGTTGCCTCATCCAAAATAAGGATCGGCGGATTTTTCAGGAACATACGCGCAATAGCCAGACGTTGCTTTTGCCCGCCCGACAATTTCACACCACGCTCACCAATCATGGTTTCATAGCCCTCAGGCATGGATTCAATCATGGTATCAAGACGTGCGCGTTTAGCTGCTTCACGGATATCATCCAAACTCGCATCCAGACGACCATAAGCAATATTTTCGCGAATTGTGCCCCCAAACAGGAACACATCCTGCTGTACAATACCAATCTGACTGCGCAATGAGGCTAGTGTCATTTTGCGGATGTCGATACCATCAACTTTAATGGCACCCGAAATCACTTCATAAAAGCGCGGCAGCAGTGAGCAAAGCGTGGTTTTACCCGCACCGGAAGGGCCAACAAAAGCGATTGTTTCACCGGCTTTAATATCCAGACTGATATCGTTGAGAACCAGTTTTTCCGGCGAATAGCCAAAACTGACATTTTGAAAACTGATATCACCTTTAAGATCGGTCACAGCCACCGCATCCGGCGCATCGACAATATCCGGCTCGGTTTCCAAAAGTTCCAGATAACGTCTGAAACCTGCAATGCCTTTTGGATAGGTTTCAATCACCGAACTGATTTTCTCAACCGGGCGAATAAAGACGGTCACCAAAAGCAGGAAGGAAACAAATCCACCAGCGCTGAGCTGATCCTGCAGCACAAAATAAGTACCGGCCAGCATGACAATCAACTGGGTCAAACGCATCGACAAGTAAGTCAGCGATGTTGAAGCCGCCATGATCTTATAGGCGCTCAGTTTGGTTTGACGGTAGTTCTGGTTGTCACGGGCAAAAAGTTCACGCTCATGATCTTCATTGGCAAAAGCCTGCACTACACGCATACCGCCGACATTTTCTTCGACGCGCACGTTGAAATCACCAACGCGGCGATAAAGAGCACGGAAGTTTTGCGTCATGCGGCTGCCATAACGACCCGATACCCAAACCACAAATGGCACAACAGCAGCGGTAATTAACGCCAATTGCGGATTGATGTAGAACATCAGAATAAAGGCGCCGATGAAGGTCATAATCGCAATGAACAGATCTTCAGGACCATGGTGAGCAACCTCACCCACTTCTTCCAAGTCCTTCGTCACACGCGCAATCAGATGACCGGTTTTATTATTATCATAAAAACTGAATGATAATTTCTGCATGTGATCAAACAGCTTGCGGCGCATTTCTGTTTCAATATTGATGCCAAGCATATGGCCCCAATAATTCACAATCGCCATCAGGCCGGTATTCACCAGATAAACAACCAAAAGGGCGGCTGATGCGACTAAAATCAATCCCCAATGCTGGCTCGGCAGCAAATCATCGACAAATAATTTCACTGCCATCGGGAAACCAAGTTCCAAAAGACCTGCTAAAATAGCGCAGCCGAAATCTAAGAAGAACAATCCCTTATAGGGCTTGTAATAGTCCATAAACCGACGAAGCATCATCATTCCATATTATTGGCAGGCTGCCGGTCAGAACAGCGCCTGCATTATTCCCGTCTGGCCGCATCGCCGCTGGTGCCTTGGCGCCAGTAAGCAACGACCAGATGTTTTTCACGGGGTATTTTCTTTTCCTTGCGAATAAAGCTTCTGATCGAACGAAAAGCGCTGAACTCGCAGCCCACCCAGACAAAAATATTCTCTTCATGATCCGGATAATCAATTTCTCGTACGGCATCATAAAGTAGTTCGTTTTTGTCACCTTTTATACCATTACGATGAAGCCAGCGAAGATCAAGCTCTGCTTTTGTATTTAATACTTGTTCTTCAGCTTTATCTGCAATTTCTATCCGCACTGTGGCTTTACTGCCAGCAGGCAAGTTTTCCAGAATACGCCCGATAGCCGGAAGCGCTGTTTCATCACCAGCCAGCAAATACCAATCAGCCGTTAAAGGCGCACTGCCACCGCCAGGGCCTGTCATGCCAACAATATCGCCGACTTTCGCCTCAACAGCCCAGCGCGCGCCATAGCCGCCGTCATGGGCACTGTCTTCGTCGCACTCATGCAAAACCAAATCAATATCAACAATGCCTGCATCGACATCAATATGACGGATTGTATACGCACGTCCGACCAATTCTTTTTCACCTTCCGGCCAGACAGGAATGCCGTTTTCACCCATCACCGGCCATTCAGGCTTAACATTTTTATGTTTCGGGAAGATCAGACGGACATGCAAACCGTCACGGTTAAAGCGTTCAAGGTTTTCACCGCGCAATCGCACCCGACGCATTAAAGGCGTGACTTCAGTATTGGAAACCACCTGCATCTCACGTAAAAATGCAAGAACCGTTCCGGCTACGCCATCACCGCTCCAGACGATCTTTGCGTCTGAATTTTCTTTTTTCAATGTTTCCGTCAGTTGATAGGCAATGGCATATTTCATATAGGCCAGCCCTGCATCATCTTCGGATGTCACATTGACACAGAATTTTTCCTGCTCAGCGAATAATCTGCCGAACCGTAAGTAAGACTGATTTTTGTCACTGCGCTTTCGGTCGTGATTTGGGCATGTTCTTCAAAAATCTTGGCGATTTTATCAATCAGAACGGAAGGGTCTTGAACAGTGGTTTCAAGATTGGCTTGCAAAACAGTCATGGATCTCCCCCTCTTCCGCTACATTTAACTTCGGGTAAATTACATAATCCAAGCCGTAACCACTTAAACATGACATTTCAAGTCATATTTAAACCATCATGGTTTTTGCAAACACAATATCGTGACCGGCAAGGCTTGCCGCCACACATCAAAAGAGCCAAGCTCTGCGGCTTGCGCCACGCTAAGGCGCACCAGTTCGCCCCCATATTGCGCACGCCATTGATGCAGCGCCATCTCGCTTTGCAATGTCACGGCATTGGCAACCAATCGGCCGCCGGATTTCAAGGCCTGCCAGCAGCTTTGCAAAACATCTTCGCCCGTTACACCGCCGCCAATAAAAATAGCATCCGGCGCTTCCAATCCGGCCAGTGCTTCCGGTGCCTTACCGCGCACCAGCTGCAATGAAGGCACACCTAAGTTTGCAGCATTTTGCAGGATGAATTCCTGCCTTTGCGCATTGGCTTCAATGGCAATGGCGCGGCAGCTTGGATGCAGCCGCATCCACTCAATACTGACAGAGCCGCAACCGGCACCCACATCCCAAAGAAGCTGAAAAGGTTCAGGGCTCAAACGGGCAAGCGTAACCGCACGAATATCTTGTTTGGTGAGCTGACCATCATTGATAAAATGCGTGTCACTCAAGCCAGTGCTCAGCGGCATTAAAACGGGTTTTTCATCGGCAATGCACTCAATCGCCAAAATATTCAGATCAGCACATTCGGATGCCTGCCAAGCCGCCGCTTCAGCGCTGTAAATATGTTCTTTCTCGCCACCTAAATGCTCAAGCACAGTGATTTGGCTTTGACCAAACCCACGCGCCTGCAATAATTGTGCCACAGCCAAGGGGGTCTGGCCGCTGTCACTCAGCACCAAGAGCTTGCGCTTTGCATGAATATATTTTTGCAAAATCACCAATGGTCGACCATGCACGCTTAAACAATCCACATCCTGCAATGCCCAGCCCATCCGCGCTGCGGCCAATGAATAAGAGGACGGAAAAGGAATAATTTCCACT
Source organism: Pseudomonadota bacterium (assembly GCA_023387715.1). GTDB lineage: Bacteria > Pseudomonadota > Alphaproteobacteria > Rhizobiales > Rhizobiaceae > Paenochrobactrum > Paenochrobactrum glaciei. The sequence goes on from JAEWHQ010000287.1 coordinate 4,278, forward strand.
TCATCAAGAGTGAAATGCCGCATAATGCTGGCGCCCATGCCAAAAAACATCGGATCGCCGCTGGCAAGAACCACCACCGGCTTTCCTTGTCGTGCGGCAATCATTTCATAGGATTTTACAAAAGGCACCGGCCAGGCAATGCTCTCAGCCTGATGACGTCCTTCAACCAAGGCCAGATGACGCTGTCCGCCAAAGATCGCTTGTGCCGAAGCAATGGCATTTTGTGCTTGCTGTCCCAGACCGGAAAATCCGTCTTCGCCAATTCCGATCACCGTCAGCCAGCGTGCCATCTTTTTTGCTCCTTTTACACTCAAGACTGGTTTGACTGTGGCATGATTAAAGATCAAGGCGTATAAGAAAAAAATGCCAGCAAATCTGCCTCAAAACCCGCATTCTCCTGACCGCCGCAGCGCCTGTCCCGGATTATTCCGCATGACCAGCGCATTGGACGGGCATATCTGCCGCATCAAGCTGCCACTTGGCCGGATAACATGTGCGCAGGCAGAAGAAATAGCACGGCTTAGCGAGCAATATGGCAACGGCATTATTGAGCTGACGATTCGCTCCAATCTGCAATTGCGCGGTGTAAAACCAGAAAACCGCGAAGCACTGACCGAAGCCTTGCTGGCATGTGGCTTGGGGCCGCTGAAAGCTGAGGGCGATGATGTGCGCAATGTCATGGTCAACCCGACCGCTGGCATTGATGCAAATCAGCTGACTGATACCACGCAGCTTGCCACTGATTTACTGCGCATTTTGCAATTAACGCCGCGCTATCATGCATTATCGCCGAAATTTTCTCTGCTGATTGATGGGGGCGAGGCTT
>JAEWHQ010000376.1 GCA_023387715.1 Pseudomonadota bacterium
GGCACCAGCTTGCCCAGAGATTAACCACCAGCGGTTTGCCGCTCGTCTGGTCAAAACGAAATTCATCTTGAGTCATGGTTTGAAAGCTTTGCGGCGGCAGAGCAATGGCTTGCGTTGCACCGGTTAAAATGCCGATACCATTCCAGACAAACACCGCACATGCTACCGGCACCAGCGCCCAAAGCCGCAAAACCATGGATGGCAGTGCAAACACAATTGCCAGCACAATCGCCACAGCCGCACCCGGCCAATAAAAACCGCCCTGCCAGAGCGAGAAAATGCGCAATGGTTCCTGAGAGAAACTCTCCCAATTTAAAATCACATGGCCAAGACGCGCGCCAACAACCGCGCCGATCAGCACGATCCATGACCAGCGATTAAAGCGCTGATCCACTTTGCTGCTCATCACGCCGGTGATGATTAAAAAGGCGGCCATTGCCAGCACCACCGCAAAGCGGCTGCCATCCATCACCAAAGGCCCCATTGAAACAGCGTTCATATCAGGCACCACTTGCTTTGGCCGCAGAGCCTGTCAGTGTTGAGGTTGTGACATTGCCGACGAGACGCGTATCCGCCACTTCTTTTGAATGTTCATTAAAGAAAATCATCGTCGGAGGCCCTGCCACACGAAGCTGACGCATCAGCTCGTCATTTTCCGGTGTGACATCGGATAAATCCACTTTGATCAAATCAAAATCAGCAAGACCGCGACGCACAGCCATGTCGGTGAGTACCGAGCGCTCAATTGTATGGCACGCCACGCACCAGTCAGCGGTAAAGTAAACCATTGTCGGGCGCTCTTGCTGTGCCTGTTTCAAATTGGCCTGCAACTGTTGGGATGAACCGACATTAGCAAAGCGCAATGCCGGAACAGGCGCTCCCGATTGCCCGTTAGAGGCGACAAGTGGCGCCAAAGGTTTGAGCGGATCAACGCCACCCAAAGAAGCACCGAGCATAAGGATAGCACCATAAACTACGGCAGTTGTTGCAGCTGTGCGTGCAACCACACGAAAGCCGATGCGATGCCATTCTTTGGCAAACAGATAGGCCGAAAAAGCAAAAAGCAGGATCGCCCATAAGAACAGATCAGCGCCTAATGGCAATAAAGGTGCCGCCATCCAAATGGCAGTTGCCAGAAAACCAAAGCCAAACAGGGTTTTGACATTTTCCATCCAGCCACCGGCACGCGGCAAAACAGAACTGCCGAAAGTTGCCAGAATAATCAGCGGAATACCTTTACCCAGACCAAGCGCAAAAAGTGCAGCGGCACCCAAAGTTACATTGGCGGTCTGCGCAATATAAAGCAGCGCACCAGCCAAAGGTGCGGTGACACAAGGCCCGACGATCAACACAGAGCTAAAGCCCAGCACGGCCGCCGAACCAAGTGAACCCTTGCCACCACCGGTGCGGCGGCTGACAGCACTCATCCAGCTGCTTGGGAGCTGCAACTCATAAAGCCCGAACATTGAAAGTGCTAAAATGATAAAGACTATCGCCACAGCCAGCGCCAGCCAAGGCGACTGCAAAGCCATTTGCAGATTTTGCCCCGACCATCCGGCAATGGCACCGATCAATGCAAAGCCAGAAGCCAGCGCCACCACATAAGTGGAGGTCAGCAGGAAGCCGCGCATCGGGGTGAGCTTGTCGCCTTCACGCGCCAAAGTGCCAGCCACGATCGGATACATTGGAAAAACACAAGGCGTGAATGCCAGCAAAATACCAAAAGCCAGAAAGCTTAAAAGAAGAAAACCTGTGCCGCCACGCTCCAGCAATGACTGGATCATGCCTTTGTCTTGGGTAATCTGAAAACTATCGGCAGAAGGCACAGTTGAGGCACTTTCTACCGGCGCACTGACTGCCGGCGCTTCCATTTTCCATTGCACCGCGGCTGAAGATGATGATTGCGCAACATTGCCACCCGACGGATTGCTAGCAGCTAAAGTCATCGGATCAATAGTGCGGGTTTCCGGACGATAGCAAATACCGTCATTCTGGCAGCCCTGATAGGTCAGTGTTACCGGCTGATTATTTTTCAAATCAAATGAAACAGTGGTGCGGTTGAAATAAACCTGCATCGCACCAAATGTCGGGTCATCTTTCATGACACCTTCAGGCGCGTCAATTTTCAAAGCACTGCCTTGTTTGTCAGTTGCTTCAATATGATCTTTATAAAGATAATAGCCGTCATGAATGCTCCAGCTTACAACCAGTTTTTGGTCGTCAGCACTTAACACTTGCAAACGAAAGGCTTCATCCACTGGCAGTGGCGATGCTTTTGCAGTGGTAACGGATGATATTAACATCATTAATATCACTGTTAGCAATCTCATAAATCGGCTCCGGTCATGCAGTAATAAAATAATTGATTTGGTTCTAAGATCAGTCAATGAAACATGCACCTTAAGTCAGCCTTAAGATAAGCCTGCGACATTAGGAATAGTAAAAGTTTAAAAAAGTAACGGGTTTTACAGATGCGCATCTTAGTGGTCGAGGATGACCCCATACTGATGGACGGCTTGAGTGTTGGGCTTAACATTGCCGGATTTACCGTTGATGCGGTCGCCAGCTGCGAAGATGCCTATAGCGCCATCGCCTCACAAAACTATGATGCACTTGTGCTTGACCTGATGCTGCCGGATGGCTCCGGCCTTGACATTTTAGCGCAGTTAAGACGCAACAAAAACGACCTGCCCGTGCTTCTTCTCACCGCACGCGACCAGATTGCCGACCGCATTGCCGGCCTTGATGCCGGTGCTGATGATTATGTCGGCAAACCTTTTGATCTTGATGAGCTGGCCGCGCGTATCCGTGCTATCGCACGGCGCAGTAATGGTCGCTCTTCCGGCAAAATTGAATGGCAGGATGTCGTGCTTGATCCGGCGCAAATGACCGTCCATCGCGGCGATGCTTTACTGAAATTCACCCGCCGTGAATTTGCGGTCTTACGTGCATTGATGGAACGCCCCAACGCTACCCTTTCCAAAACCGCCCTCGAAGAAGCACTTTATGGCTGGCAAGAGGAAGTGGAAAGCAATGCCGTTGAAGTGCATATCCACCATCTTCGCGCCAAATTAGGCTCAAAATTCATCAAAACCGTGCGCGGCCTTGGCTACAGACTGGCAGAACAAGAACAATGAGCTCTATCCGCAAACGCCTGATTACCATTCTTATCGGCACGACCGGCCTTGTCTGGCTGTTTGCGGTTGGCTGGATTTACCTCAGCACACAGGCCGAAGTTAAAAAAGTACTGGATGCACGTTTGATGGAATCCGCGCATATGGTCAATTCACTGCTTACCGACCGCCGCGTTGAGGTGGGTGATGAAGGCGGCATCGGTCAGTTTACGCCAAAACCTATTCCTGATTTTCCCAATTATGACCGGCAATTATTCTGCCAGATCTGGTCGCTTGACGGCAATCTGGTTGGCCGCTCGGCAAGTGCGCCCAAAGATATGCTGACCCACACGAATAACGGCTTTTCCGATACTGTGGTTTCGGGTTCAACATGGCGCGTTTATACCATTGAAAATACCCAACTCGGCATGCGCATTATGGTTGGCGACAATATGAGTGTGCGCAATAGTCTTGTGCGTGATGTGATCACCGGCCTGATTTTACCGGCACTTTTGATCTTTCCGTTTCTTGCTGGCCTGATCTGGATCAGCGTACGTCGCGGCCTGATGCCACTGAGCACGCTGGCCTCAACCCTGTCAAAACGCTCCGCTGATGATTTGAGCCCCTTGGAAGAAAGCAATCTGCCAAGTGAAATTGCCCCTGCGGTCAATGCGCTTAACGGTCTTTTCAACCGCGTGGAAGAAGCGCGCGAACGGGAGAAGAGCTTTGCCATTTTTGCAGCCCATGAGCTGAAAACACCATTGGCAGGGCTTAAAACGCAAGCTCACATTGCCATGAATAGCAAAGACGAACATGTGCGCGACAATGCCGTACGCCAGATTTCAACCGGCGTTGACCGCACCACCCGTCTGGTTAAGCAATTGCTGGATCTGGCCTCACTGGAAACCGATGAAGAACCGGCGAACCAGACCGAAGAATATGCAGGCAAGCTGATGCATCTGATTGCGCAGGATTTGCGCATGCTGACACAGCCAAAAAACATCACGATTACAATTCAGGATCCGTGCCAGAATTTGAAAATCAAAGATGCCCAGCTCTTCACGCTGGCTTTGCGCAATATTTTAGAAAATGCCGTCAACCACTCCCCTGAAGGGGCGACCATTTATTGCTCCTGCAAAATGGAAGCCGACAAAGTGTCAATCAGTGTTGAGGATGAAGGACCGGGCATTCCGGTGGACGAGCTGCCGCATATCAGCGAAAGGTTCTTCCGCGGGCGCTATAAATCTGAAAATGGCAGTGGCTTAGGCCTTGCTATTGTTCAAGCTGCCACCACCCGCATGAACGGACAAATCAATTTCATCAACCGTGAGGCGAGTGGGGTCAAAGTGGTGCTCACGCTTCCTATTTCGGCCACCAACTGATTGATTTTTCTGCAACCTCTCCGAGTCTCGCATTATGCACAGAAAAATTACGCCGATGCGGATATTGCATGATCTTGGCTTAACTGTGCTATAATGTATCAGTTTAAATCATAATCACACAAAATTAGTAGCAATTATTATGTGTGATCATAGCATATCTAATATAATGATTAGCTAAAATAAAAATAATACCTAAAAAAATCCAAGACATAACATCACAAAAAAAATAATTATTCCAATATATACAAACAATACAGCAAATTTAGAAATCGAAACAGAAACTAGTCTTCTAAATAATTCTTCGATACACTTTTTATAGAGACTCTTTACATTTAGCTTATTGCGACAACAGCCTGAAAAACCTGCGGCAGACTGTAGCAGTTCTTATTTTGAAAGAATCTGCGATAAAAGAGATAAATTTCCGTTCGCATTGTGGCCGTGGGTATCATTGATTAAAATCAATGCACTCGCATTACAATTGCAGATAGAAAATTTCAGTCATAACTGTTCTGGCACCGACGCATCTTGCATCCCAAAGTCTTCCGGTGACCAAAGCAGTGTTTTGTCATGCGCCGCGAGGGGACTTTTATGAACTACGCAGCTGGAACCGTCATCTCCGGACTGTTGGCATTGTGTGCAATGCTGATGGCCGGTTTTTCACATGATGAGCTCTTCAGAACTCACATGTGGATCACTTTTGCTGTCATAGCAATTTTCACTATTCTGCTTCTGCGTGATGCAGATTACAGCCTTAAATCAAAAGAAACCGACCCTAGCACCTATATGGATGGTCCGATCCGTTATGGTGTTATTGCCACTGTATTCTGGGGTGTTGTCGGCTTTCTCGTTGGTGTTGTTATCGCAGCGCAACTTGCATTCCCGAGTTTAAACTTCGAACCATGGCTTAATTTTGGCCGTGTACGCCCGCTGCACACATCTGCGGTGATTTTTGCTTTCTGCGGTAACGCTCTGATCGCAACTTCATTCTATGTCGTACAGCGCACCTGCCGCGCCCGCCTCTTTGGCGGCGATCTGGCCTGGTTCGTATTCTGGGGTTACAACCTCTTCCTCATCATGGCAGCATCAGGCTATCTGCTCGGCATTACCCAGTCCCGCGAATATGCGGAACCTGAATGGTATGTCGACATCTGGCTGACCATTGTCTGGGTTGTTTATCTGGTTGTATTCCTCGGCACAGTTCTGCGCCGTAAAGAGCCGCATATCTATGTGGCCAACTGGTTCTACCTCTCCTTCATCATCACCATTGCGATGCTTCACATCATCAACAATCTGGCGATCCCTGTTTCCTTCCTCGGCGTGAAGAGCTATTCGGCTTTCTCCGGCGTGCAGGATGCGGTGACCCAGTGGTGGTATGGTCATAACGCTGTTGCGTTCTTCCTGACCGTTCCGTTCCTCGCAATGATGTATTATTTCGTACCAAAGCAGGTAAACCGTCCAGTTTACTCCTATCGCCTGTCGATTGTGCACTTCTGGTCTATTATTTTCCTCTACATCTGGGCAGGTCCTCACCATCTGCACTACACTGCTCTGCCTGACTGGGCGCAGACCCTTGGTATGGTCTTCTCCATCATGCTGTGGATGCCTTCATGGGGTGGTATGATCAACGGTCTGATGACGCTTTCCGGCGCATGGGACAAGGTTCGTACAGATCCGATCGTGCGTATGATGGTTGCTGCTATTGCCTTCTACGGCATGGCGACCTTCGAAGGTCCGCTGATGTCGATCAAGGCCGTCAACTCCCTCTCGCACTACACTGACTGGACCATTGGTCACGTTCACGCTGGTGCGCTTGGTTGGAATGGTATGATCACTTTTGGTGCGGTTTATTACCTTGCTCCAAAACTGTGGAAGCGTGACCGCCTCTACTCAATCCGTATGGTCAACTGGCACTTCTGGCTCGCAACTCTGGGTATCGTTCTCTACGCCGCTTCAATGTGGGTAGCCGGTATTCAGCAGGGTCTGATGTGGCGCGAATATGACAATCAGGGCTTCCTGGTTTACTCCTTCGCAGAAACAGTACTCGCCATGTTCCCTTACTATGTCATCCGTACACTTGGCGGCGTGATGTATCTGACAGGTGGTATCCTGATGGCCTGGAACATCTACATGACTGTTCGTGGCAAGCTCAGAAACGAGACAGCCATTCCTGGCTCGACCCCTGCACCAACCATGCAGCCAGCCGAATAAGGAACGTTGATCTATGTCATTTCTTAAAAAGCACTCAGCTATTGAGAAAAACGCCACGCTCTTGCTCATCGGCTCGTTGTTCGTGGTTACCATCGGCGGTATCGTTGAAATCGCCCCATTGTTCTGGTTGCAGAACACGATTGAGAAGGTGGATGGCATGCGCCCTTATTCACCGCTCGAACTTGCCGGACGTGATATTTACGTCCGGGAAGGTTGCTATCTCTGCCACAGCCAGATGATCCGTCCGTTCCGCGACGAAGTGGAACGCTATGGTCACTACTCGCTGGCAGCAGAAAGCATGTATGATCACTCCTTCCAGTGGGGCTCCAAGCGTACAGGTCCTGATCTGGCACGTGTGGGCGGCCGTTATTCAAACGAATGGCATGTGCAGCATCTGATTGAGCCACGTAAAATCGTGCCTGAATCCGTTATGCCAAGCTATAGCTTCCTGAAAGACACACCGCTTAAAGTCACCGATCTGACTGCCAATCTGAAGGCAAATATCGCTGTTGGTGTGCCTTACACGCAGGAAATGCTGGACAATGCTGAAGCAGATCTGATTGCACAGGCAACCCCTGATGCAGATACCGACGATTTGCTGGCACGCTATCCTAAGGCCAAGGTCGGTGACTTTGACGGCAATCCGTCGCAGATCACTGAAATGGACGCATTGGTTGCCTATCTTCAGATGTTAGGAACCCTGGTTGACTTCTCAACTTACGATCAGTCGCCTAAGGCGCGATAAGGAGTTTAGTCATGGATTATAACACATTGCGCCACTTTGCTGACAGTTGGGGTCTGCTGGCGATGACATTATTCTTCCTTTTTGTCATTGCCTACACCTTCCGTCCGGGCAGCAAAAAGCGCGCAGAAGAAGTACAAGCCATTCTGTTCAAGGATGAAGCGAATGACTAAAAGAGAAGTCGATGAAGTAACCGGCGTTGAAACGACCGGTCACGAATGGGACGGGATCCGCGAACTTGACAACCCTATGCCACGTTGGTGGCTGTGGACTTGGTACGCAACCATTGCATGGGCGCTTGCGTATGCGATTGCTTATCCGGCATGGCCGCTGATCTCCTCTTCCACCAGCGGTGTGCTGGAATGGTCGAGCCGTGGCGCTTTCTGGCAGGAAAATGCTTCTGTTGAAGCTGGCCGTCAGAGCATCATCGATGCCATCAAGGCAAAAGATGTCAACGAAATCGCCGGTGATGAAACATTGCGTCAATATGCGATTGCCGGTGGTGCAGCTGCATTTAAGGTCAACTGCGTTCAGTGTCATGGTTCCGGTGCGCAAGGTGCGCCTGGCTTCCCTAACCTGAATGATGATGACTGGCTGTGGGGCGGTACGCTGGATGATATCCTGCAAACCATTCAGCACGGCGTTCGCCATGAAGAAGACGAAGATACCCGCATGTCCCAGATGCCTGCTTATGCAGACGTTTTGGAACCACAGGAAATTCGTGACGTTGCAGCCTATGTTGTAAGCCTCAGCGGCACACCGCGCGATGCTTCGCAGGTGCCGGCCGGTGAGCAGGTTTTTGCTGACAACTGTGCCGTTTGTCATGGTGAAGATGCCAAGGGTATCCGCGACTTCGGCGCACCAAACCTGACCGATGCGATCTGGTTCTATGGTTCGGGTGAAGATGCAATCATGCGTCAGGTCGAGCATCCACAGCACGGTGTCATGCCGGCTTGGGGTGAGCGCCTTGGTTACGCCACTGTCAAACAGCTGGCAGTCTACGTTCACTCCCTCGGTGGCGGTGAATAAGCATAATTCTCCGGAAGGCAGGCAACTGCCTTCCGGTTTTCTCACTCACTATATGCTTTCCTAAGTCCTTGGTGACCTTCAACTGTCAGACACGATTTAGGCAAACATATATTGTAATGTGGGTATCGCCACCCTCCCCCATTCTGTGCGATACTCAAACAGGAGTGGAAGATGTCAGATCATTCAGACGTCGAACAGATCGATGCACACGCGGTCAACTCGCCTAAAACACGCCAGGCTCTTTACGCCGCGCGCGTAAAGATTTTTCCTAAACGTGTTGTCGGCGAATTCCGCCGCTTTAAATGGATCGTGATGTTTGTCACGCTCTCCATTTATTACCTCACGCCTTGGTTGCGCTGGGATCGTGGTGAGTTTGCGCCTGATCAGGCTGTTCTCATCGATATCGCCAACCGCCGCTTTTATTTCTTCTTTATCGAAATCTGGCCGCAGGAATTTTACTATATTGCCGGCCTGCTTATTATGGCGGGGCTCGGACTCTTCCTGATGACATCTGCTGCTGGTCGCGCATGGTGCGGCTATACCTGCCCGCAAACCGTCTGGGTTGACCTTTTTCTGGTTATTGAGCGCGCCATTGAGGGCGACCGCAATGCGCGTATAAAGCTCAACAGCAGCCCTTATAACGCCAATAAAATCATCAAGCGCGTTCTCAAACACGGCATCTGGTTATTGATTGCCGTGATGACGGGTGGCGCGTGGATTTTCTATTTTGCCGATGCGCCGACACTCTTTATGGATGTCGTCACCGGCTATGCTGAACCTGTTGCCTATATTACGGTCGCCATTCTTACCGCAACCACGTATGTTTTTGGTGGTTTGCTGCGTGAGCAGGTTTGTACCTATATGTGCCCGTGGCCACGTATTCAGGCGGCTATGCTTGATGAAAACTCACTGACCGTTACCTATAATGACTGGCGCGGCGAACCACGGACACGCGGCTCCAAAAAAGCTATTGCTGCGGGTGCGGTTGTAGGTGACTGCGTGGATTGTAATGCCTGTGTGGCAGTTTGCCCGATGGGTATTGATATTCGTGATGGTCAGCAGCTCGAATGTATCACCTGCGCACTCTGCATTGATGCTTGTAACTCGGTCATGGACAAAGTCGGCAAGCCGCGCGGTCTTATTTCTTATGCAACGCTCAATGACTACCATGCCAATATGAACCTTGCGACCGATAACGGCACAGCACCGATTAATCCTGCTCGCGTTTATGAGGCACCAAATAAGTTCAAAGATACCGTACACCTGATCTCATTGAAGAAAATCCTGCGTCCGCGCACCCTGATTTACTTTGCGATCTGGGCTCTGATCGGCATGATGCTGCTTGGCACGCTTTATATGCGTGACCGTATCGGCGTAAACGTGCTGCAAGACAGAAACCCGCAATATGTTCTGTTGTCTGATGGTTCGATCCGTAATGGTTATACCGTCAAACTGCTCAACATGATCCCGCAGCCGCGCGAATTCAGCGTCTCGGTTGAAGGTCTGCCAAATGCGACTGTTTCGTTGCAGGATGTTGAGCCGACCGCAGAAGGTAACTATATTATACCTGTAGAACCCGATCGTCTGAAAACACTCAGACTGTTCGTCAGCATACCGGCTCGTGAAATCACTGAAGCCCGTACTGCTTATACAATTCGTGTCAGCGATGTTGATGGCAAAGAAACTGCCTCTTACAAAGCGACCTTTATTGCACCGGAGAAAAACTGATGACTAATAAAAGCATGACAAGCCGTGGCTTTACCGGTTGGCACATGTTGGGCATCATGTGCTTGTTCTTCGGTGTGATCATCACTGTGAACCTAATCATGGCTTATTTTGCCATCGGTAGCTGGAGCGGTCTGGTTGTTAAAAACTCCTATGTCGCCAGCCAGGAATTCAACGAAAAAGCCATCACCGGCAAGGAACAGGCAGCCCTTTTGTGGGAAACCAAGCTGGACTATAAAAACGGCGAATTCACCTATCTTTTGCTCGACAAAGACGGTCAAGCAGTGGATGCCACAAGCGCAACCGCCCATTTCAAACGTCCTGTCGGCGATGCTAATGACACCACTGTCACCATGGACAGAACCGGCACCGGCCAGTTTGCCTCCAAGGTTGAGTTAGGTGAAGGCGCATGGATTGTTGAGATCAACTCCGAAGCCGGTCTTGACGATCCTTATCGTCAGATCCGCCGTTTCATCATCGTGAACGGAGAATATAAATGAGTTGCTGCGCCCCCAATGCTCAAAATTTGAGCGCTGGCCAGATTTACTCTCCCGATGAGCTGCTTCTTGCAAGCCGCAAGCTCGGCGATGGCTTACGTCAGATTGACCTGTCGGTGCCGGGCATTCATTGCGCATTGTGCATTCAGACCATTGAAAAGGCGCTGAATGCACAGCCACAGGTTAAATATGCCCGCGTTAATCTCTCCTCCAAACGCGTAACAGTGCGCTGGGATGAGAATGAAACCCCGCCTGCCCTGATCGATATCGTCAATAAAGCAGGCTATGAAGCGCATATATTCGAACTCGGCAAAGAAAAAGACGAAGTCTTAACTCGTCTCATCATTGCACTGGCCGTTGCAGGTTTTGCCAGCAGTAATATCATGCTGCTTTCCGTGTCCGTCTGGTCTGGTGCAGAAGCTGCAACACGCGATCTGTTCCATTGGATTTCGGCACTGATTGCACTGCCGACCATGATTTTTTCCGGTCGTATCTTCTACGAATCCGCATGGCGCGGCCTGAAAGCCGGTCGCCTGAACATGGACTTCCCGATTTCGGTGGCCATTTCGCTTGCTTTCATCATGAGCTTGTATGAAACCATTCATAGTGGTCAGCACGCTTATTTTGATGCTTCCGTATCACTGCTCTTCTTCCTGCTGATCGGCCGCACCCTTGACCACGTGATGCGTGAACGCGCACGTTCGGCTGTGCGTGGTCTTTCGCAATTTGCCGCACGCGGTGCCATTGTCGTCACTGAAAATGGTGAACGCAATTATCTGCCGATTGAAGAAATCGTGCCGGATATGCAAATCATTTTGGCTGCCGGTGAACGCGTACCAGTGGATGCCAAAATCGAAGAAGGCTATTCGGAACTCGATTGCTCTATTGCAACCGGTGAAAGTCTGGCTGTGCCGGTTGGCCCCGGCTCAGATATTCGTGCAGGTACGCTCAATTTGACCGGCCCTTTGGTTATTCGCGCAGCAGCTGCCGCCAGTAACAGCTTTTTGGCTGAAATGGTACGCCTGATGGATATGGCCGAAGGTGGCCGTGCCCGTTATCGCCGCATTGCAGACCGTGCCGCAGAACTTTATGCTCCTGCCGTGCATCTTACCGCTTTTTCGGCATTTCTGATCTGGATGTTCATCAGCGGCGATTGGTATAAATCAATTTACATCGGTATTTCCACGCTCATTATCACCTGCCCTTGTGCGCTTGGCCTTTCTGTGCCGATTGTACAGGTTGTGGCCGCGCGTCGCTTGTTTGAAAACGGCATTATGATCAAGGATGGCTCTGCGATGGAACGCATGACCGAAATTGATCATGTCATTTTCGACAAGACCGGAACCTTGACTCTCGGACAACCTTGGCTGATCGATCAGGATAAAATTCCGGCTGAACATCTGGAAATGGCCGCAGAGCTATCGCTTTATTCACTTCACCCGCTATCAAGGGCATTGG
>JAEWHQ010000378.1 GCA_023387715.1 Pseudomonadota bacterium
CTCTTGGCGGGCATTATCATGTGCCGCATGGCCTTTCCAATGCGCTGATGCTGGGGCCTGTGCTGCGCTATAACGCAAAAGCTGCGGCACCGCTTTATGCGGAACTTGCCGATGTGCTGGGCGTCAAGGGTGAAGGCGATGCAGTTGCCCGCTCGCAAGCCTTTGTCGAGCATATGCAAAAGCTGATGGATGAGAGCGGTGCGCCGCGCCGCCTGCGTGATGTCGGCGTCACCGATAACAGCCTTGCCATGCTGGCAAGCGATGCAATGAAACAAACACGTTTGCTCATCAATAATCTTGTTGAGGTCAATGAAGAGGATGCCTTGGCACTCTACAGGGAAGCTTTTTGAGCGGATTTAAAAGTTAACTGAACGTCTTGTTACGGAGGACATATCATGACGGATATCAGACTTTATATGCTTCAGTCCGGCACGCTGAAATGTAAAGTGCATAATATTAAAATGAACGAAGGCAACGGCGCGGATTATGAAATTCCGGTGCCTTTCTATCTGATTACCCATCCCGATGGCCATACCATCATTGATGGCGGCAATGCTGTGGAAGTGGCAACCGATCCGCGTGGCCATTGGGGCGGAATTTGCGATGTTTACTGGCCGGTACTTGACCCGAAAATGGGTTGTGTCGATCAGGTTAAAGCGCTGGGCATTGATCCGGCTGATGTGAAATATTGCCTGCAATCCCATCTGCATCTTGATCATACCGGTGCCGTTGGTCGTTTCCCGAATGCCACACATATCGTGCAGCGTGCGGAATATGAATATGCTTTCACGCCGGATTGGTATGCCAAGGGCGGCTATATTCGCAAAGACTTTGACCGTGAGGGTCTGAAATGGGAATTCCTCAACGGCGTTCATGATGACTTTTATGATGTCTATGGTGATGGCACATTGACCACCATTTTCACACCGGGTCATGCACCAGGACACCAGTCTTTCCTCGTGCGTCTGCCAAACAGCAAGCCGATTATTCTGGCGGTTGATGCGGCTTATACAACGGATCATTGGGAAGAGCGCTCGCTGCCGGGCTTCTTATCCTCAACAGTGGATTCCGTTCGCTCGGTGCAAAAATTGCGCACAGTTGCAGAAAAAACCGGTGCAATGGTTGTGACCGGTCATGATCCGGATGCGTGGAGCTCGTTCAAAAAAGCGCCTGATTTCTACGCGTAATTTGAACGTCTGATTAGTGTAAAAGGAGAGGTGAAAACCTCTCCTTTTTTGTGATTTATTTTAGGTAATTCTTATATTTAACAATGTTAACAACAAGATAGATGAATTGAACTAAAGTTGTAAAATTGATTGACCGACCGATCGGTTATGATTACAAATTTAAGAACGCTAAGGAGGATTAGCGCATAGTGTGAACATTGCAGGAGGATTTAATGTTCCAGAAACGCGCTTCGGCGCTTGTCGTTCTATTGTTGTCGACAACAGCAGTGACGCTGACAAATGCTCCGTCATTTGCTGCCACGGAAGTGGAAATTATTCGTGACAACTGGGGCGTGCCTCATGTTTATGCGGATACAGCCTATGGCGTTTATGCCGGCTTTGGTTATTCGGTCGCAACCGACAGACTTTTCCAGATGGAAATGTCAAAGCACACTTCATTAGGCACGGTTTCTGAAGTTTTAGGCTCTGAAAAACTGGGTTATGATATTGGCACCCGTGCTGATTTTGATCATGCTGACATCAAAGCGCAAATCGAAGCTTTGCCGAGCGAGCAGCGCGATATTTTGCGCGGTTATGCTGCTGGTTATAACAAGCGCGTAGCTGAGGTTTTAGCAGATCGCGAACATCTTTTGCCAAAAGAGTTTTCTGATCTGGGCATTGAGCCGACCGTCTGGAGCGATTTTGATGTCGCGATGATCTATGTCGTGACCATGGCCGGACGTTTCTCGCATTATTCATTGGAACTTGATAATGCGAAAGTTTTGGCAAAGCTTGAAAAAGAACACGGCAAGGAAAAGGCTAAAATCCTTTTTGACCAGATGTACTGGCTTGAAGAACCGCTGGCGCCAACAACAATGCCGAAAGAGCAAGAGCCACAGAAAAAAGCAGACTTAAACACATTGCTTGATGGCACGCGTTTTAGTGCTCTGCTTGATAAGACTGTGCCCGGTGGTGATGAAGCCCGCCCGCGTGCATCTAATCTTTGGATTTTGGGGCCGAATAAAACCACTGATGGCTCAACCATTTTGATGAACGGCCCGCAATTTGGTAATTTCAATCCGTCTTATGTCTATTCAATCGGCTTGCATGGCGGTGGTTTTGATCTGACCGGCTCAACACCATTTGCCGTGCCTAATATTTTGTTTGGTACTAACGGTGAAATTGCCTGGGGGGCTACAGCCGGTCCTTTAGACGTCAATGACTATTACCAACTGAAACTTAACCCTGAAAACCCGAAGCAATATTGGAAGAACGATGCATGGCAGGATATGCATGTGCGTTCTGAAAGCTTCAAGGTTAAAGGTCAGGCAGACGTTCAAACCGATGTCTATGAAAGCGATTACGGTGTTGTTAGTCAGATTGATCTGAAAAACAATACGGCTTACGCTTTTAATCGCAGCTGGAAGGGTAAGGAAATCCAGACCCTGATGGCTTGGACAAATTCCACCAAAGCACAAAATCATGATGAATGGTTGAAGCAGGCGCAGAATGTCGCGACGACCATCAATTGGTACTATAGCGATAAAAATGGCAATATTGGTTATGTGTCACCGGGTTATTTGCCAGTACGACAGAAAAATCATGATGAGCGTGTACCGGCTTTAGGTGACGGAACGATGGACTGGACGGGTATTCGCCCGTTTGCCGATGTGCCAAAAACCTATAATCCGGCTCAAGGCTGGATTGCGAACTGGAACAACCGCTCTGCGGCTGGCTCGGTGGCTAATTTTGAAGCAACACCATGGGGCGCAGCTGATCGGGTTGATGAAATCACTGCGCTGATTACGCAAAAAGATAAGCTTACACCGGAAGATGTCTGGGAAATTAATGAAAAAATTTCATTCCTTGATATCAATGCGCGTGCGCTTTTGCCTTTTCTCTTGAATGCTGCCGAAAAACTGCCATCTGATGATGCCCGCTTGCCAGCGATCAGCATCCTGAAAAACTGGGATAGCCAGATGGTCAGAGGCGACAACGGACGTGCAACATCTCCGGCTGTGGCTATTTTCCAAGGCTGGGTTAAGGTCATGGTGCAGGATGTTCTGACGGCCAAGAAAGCCGTCATTGATCCGACGACGGCTGTTAATCGGATCTCGCGCGCAACGCAGGTTCTTCGCAATGCATTGCTGGGCGATGAAGCAGGCATCAAACAAGAGTTTGATTTCTTTGAAGGCGCAGACAAAAATGAAGTCATGCTGACAGCATTGACCAAAACGCTTGCAGCTTTGTCAAAAGAATATGGCAGTGATCAGCCTGAAGCATGGTTGATGCCGCTTGACCAGCATGTGTTTCAGACCAAAAATTACCGTGGTATTTTGCAAACAACTGAAAATAACAAGATTGAAGTTGGCACCAATATGAACCGCGGTACACAAAGCGACCTCATCACCTTTAAAGATGGTGGTGTGAGTGTATGCATGGTGACCCCTCCGGGACAAAGCGGCTTTATCGATCCGGCAGGAAAAAATCCAAGCATTATGACGATCAGGTAAAGCTCTATGATGATTTTGAATGCCGTCCGCAAGCTTTCACCCGCGCAGATGTTGAAAAGTCGGGCGTGGAAACGATCAAGCTGACGGTCGAGTAAAATCTGCACAAAATTACAATACGGCCCTGTCTTCAGGGCCGTATTTTTTTATACTGCAAGCTCGG
Organism: Pseudomonadota bacterium; assembly: GCA_023387715.1. Lineage (GTDB taxonomy): Bacteria > Pseudomonadota > Alphaproteobacteria > Rhizobiales > Rhizobiaceae > Paenochrobactrum > Paenochrobactrum glaciei. Next base: position 3,840 of record JAEWHQ010000378.1, read on the forward strand.
TGTTTTCATGCGGCATAGAGCCAATAAAATATTCGGCTTTTGTTATCTGCAAGATTAAGTATATGGTGCAGATAGTTTCAGCTTTTTATAAGCGACATCTAATAAAAATAGTGAGCGAACAATGACTTATGACCCTTCTAAAGATGGTGCGCAGATGGATTTTCGCCAGCGCATGTCCTATGGCGATTATTTGCAGATCGACCAGATTCTGTCTGCCCAGCATCCGCTCTCTGTCGCTCATGATGAGATGTTGTTTATCATTCAGCATCAAACTTCCGAACTCTGGATGAAACTGGCGCTTTATGAGGTCAATGGTGCACGCCAGATGATCGCGCAGGATCGCACCAGTGAAGCTTTAAAAATGCTGAGCCGCGTGGCGCGTATTTTTGAACAGCTTAATTCTGCTTGGGATGTGCTGCGCACAATGACACCATCGGAATATACGCAGTTTCGTGACGATCTGGGGCAGAGTTCCGGCTTTCAGTCATGGCAATATCGCCTGATTGAATATGCCGTTGGCAACCGCAATCTGGCGATGCTGAAGCCACATGAACACCGCCC
>JAEWHQ010000382.1 GCA_023387715.1 Pseudomonadota bacterium
GGATAAATAAACGCAAAATGATGCGGAATATCAGGGAGAAAACTGCGCACCTCGATATCCAAATCAAGACAATCTTGTACAAGCAATGAGTTAACAATGGAAACACCAATGCCTTGTGCTGAAAAGCCGCATGCGGAACTCACCGAATGCGCCTCCAGCCGCACATGCGGCTTTATCCCATGCGCTGAAAAAGCCAGCTCCAGATCATGACGCGGTGCGCGGCGCCAGCCAAGCAGCACCAGCGGCTCATCGCGCAAATCTTCAGGCCGTATCACCTTCAGCTTTGTCAGCCGGTGATTTTTCGCCATGACGCAAACCGAATGCCCCAAAACCGTTTCGGAACGCACAAAGCCCTGCTCAATGGCCGGTAGCCGCATGAAGCCAATATCGGCGGTTTTTTCTTCCATAAAACGCTGGATCACATCATAAGTGCCATGCAAAATCTCAAAGCGCACATCAGGATGGACTTTTAGAAAATCCGCAATGATTTCAGGCAGGATACGGCGGCAAAGACCAGGCGGCACGGCCACCCGCAACAGGGCATTGGAGTAGCGGCCAGAGCGGATTTTCTGTGCGGCCTCATTGAGAATATGGATGCGCTCCATCACATCAGAAACATAAGTTTCCAGCAGATGATTGATGCGTGAGGGCACCAGCCGCGCGCCTTCACGCACAAAAAGATCAATTTCCAGATCTTCTTCCAATTGGGTGATCCGACGGCTAATAGCCGATTGCGAAATGCCCAAAAGTTCCGACGCGGCCTGCGTCGAGCCGGTGCTCATAACAGCACGATAGGCTTCCAGATCTTTAAACTTCATCAGCAGCCAACTTAAAACTCATGTCAATATCTATGCGCTTTACGCATACATATTCGCGTTTATATCATAATATTGCAAGTGTTTTATCATTGTGTCAAATTATTCTAATTCCAAACTGGAGGTGGATGGGTGGAAATTTTATCAGCCAATTTTGATCAGGCAAATACACAATGACGGCGTTTGTTATTCGCCGCCTTTTTCAGGCACTGATCGTTTTATTTATTACATCTGTGATTGTCTTTGCCGGTGTTTACGCAATCGGCGATCCGCTGGAGATTTTGCTCCCTGCTGATGCCACCATGGCAGAACGCGCACAGGTTACACAATCTTTAGGTCTAGATAAGCCTTTGATCATTCAATACGGCCATTTCTTATGGAATGCCCTGCATGGCGATCTCGGCACCTCATTTGTTTATAACCAGCCCTCTGTCAGCGTTATTTTGCAACGCTTGCCCGCCACATTGGAACTGGCATTTTGTGCGCTGATTATGGCGCTCCTGATCGGTATTCCGCTTGGCCTGCTCTCCGGCCTTAAAAGCGGCACCGCAACTGATGAAACCATCATGACCGGCTCTATCCTCGGTTTCAGTCTGCCAAATTTCTGGCAAGGCATGATGCTGATCATGATTTTCTCGGTTTATCTTGGCTGGTTGCCGTCCACCGGACGTGGCCAGACCGGCACTATTTTAGGCATTGAAACCAGTCTGGCGACATGGGACGGCATCAAACATTTGATTTTGCCCGCCATCAATTTGTCCTTGGCCAAAATCTCGCTGGTGATCCGCCTCACCCGCACCGGCGTGCAGGAAACCATGCCGCTGGATTTTGTTAAATTTGCCCGCGCGCGTGGTCTTTCGCCTTTCCGCATTATCAGCGTGCATGTTTTGAAAAATATTCTTATCCCGATCATCACCGTGATCGGCATCGAATTCGGCTCGCTTATTGCCTTTGCCGTTGTGACCGAAACCATCTTCGCATGGCCGGGTGTCGGCAAGCTGATCATCGACAGTATCAATATTCTCGACCGGCCAATTGTCGTTGCTTATATTCTGGTCGTCGTTTCCATGTTCATCGTCATTAATCTGGTCGTCGACATTTTATATTCGCTCCTCGATCCACGCATCAGGAGTAAACGCTAATGCTCCGTCTTGTTCACTCCGTCTTCGGTGACGGTCTTGTCAGCACTGCCATCACCGGCATTTTCGGCAGCATTAAAGCCACTCTTGCACTGATTATCTGTATTATTCTGATTTTCTGTGCGGTCTTTGCGCCATTTCTTGCACCGCAAAACCCTTATGATCTGATGCAGATCGACATTTTTGATGCCAAGCTGCCGCCGATGTCAGAAAGCTATAATGGCATGGTCTATTGGCTTGGTACCGATGGCCAGGGCCGCGACATGCTTTCCGCCATGCTTTACGGGCTGCGCACCAGTTTGAGCGTTGGCCTGACCGCCGGTTTGCTTGCACTTTTTATCGGCTCGGCACTTGGTCTTCTAGCTGCTTATAGCGGTGGCCGTCTTGATGCATTTATCATGCGTTTTGTCGATCTGATGCTCGGCTTCCCGACCATTCTGGTGGCTTTGCTGATTTTGGCCGTACTTGGGCAAGGCACATGGAAAGTCATTATGGCGCTGGTTTTTGTGCAATGGGCTTATTTTGCCCGTGCCGCGCGCGCCGCAGCGCTTGTTGAAGTCAATAAAGATTATGTTGAAGCTGCACGCTGTTTGGGGCTTGGAAAAGCCCGCATTCTGTTTGCGCATTTACTGCCAAACTGCATGCCACCGCTCATTGTTATCGGCACAATCCAGATCGCCAGCGCTATCGCTGCCGAGGCAACACTCAGCTTTTTAGGTATCGGCTTACCGATCACTGAACCCTCTCTCGGCCTGCTCATTTCCAACGGTTATCAGGTACTTCTCGCCGGCCTTTATTGGATCAGCGTTTTCCCCGGCCTGTTGCTGCTCACACTGGTTTTTTCCATCAATATCGTAGGCGACCGTCTGCGTGAGGTTCTCAATCCGAGGTTGGCACAATGACGGAAGCGCAAAATTTGAACGGCGAAATCGTCCTCGATGTCCGTGATCTGCAAACACATTTTTTCACACCAGCGGGCGTGGTCAAATCTGTTGATGGTGTCAGTCTGACGGTTCGCCGTGGCGAAATCTTAGGGCTTGTCGGTGAATCCGGCTCCGGTAAATCCATCACCGGCTTTTCAATCATCGGACTGGTGGATAAGCCTGGGCGTAATGTTGGCGGTTCCATTCTTTTCAAGGGTGAAGAACTGCTCAATGCTTCGCCCAAGCAATTGCAGCATTTGCGCGGCAACCGCATTGCGATGATTTTCCAAGACCCGATGATGACCCTTAATCCGGTTTTATCGGTCAAAACCCATATGATTGAAACCGTGCTTGCCCATGACAATGTCAGTCGTCAGGAAGCATTACGCCGCTCGATTGAAGCGCTTAGCATGGTGGGTATTTCGCAGCCTGAGTTGCGCATTGAGAGCTATCCGCATGAGTTTTCCGGCGGTATGCGCCAGCGCGTTGCCATTGCGATTGCTCTTTTACACAAACCTGACCTGATCATTGCCGATGAACCGACAACCGCTTTGGATGTGACCATTCAAAGCCAGATCTTATCAGAAGTGCAAACCCTTTGCCGTGAACTGGGCATGGGGCTGATTTGGATCAGCCATGATCTGGGCGTTGTTGCAGGGCTCGCTGACCGTGTTGCGGTTATGTATGCCGGACGCATTGTTGAGCAAGGCTTGGTTGATGATGTGCTGGATCGCCCGAAACATCCTTATACGGCAGGGCTTATCGGCTCAGCACCAGCGGCCAATGAACGTGGAGCGCGGCTTACTCAAATTCGCGGTGCCGCGCCCCATCCGCTCAAGCGCCCTGAAGGTTGTGCGTTCCGCACACGCTGCGATTTTGCAAATGATGCCTGTCTTTCAGAACCTGCGGAAACATTTGGCGAACATAGCCATCGCTGGCGTTGTTTCCATCCGCTTTCACCTGTTGCAGGGGAGCAAACTCTATGAGTGAAATTTTTGCTGAAGCCAAAAATGTCTCCAAACGCTTTTTCACTGAGCCTGACTTTGCCGAGAAAATCGCTGCCAAACTCGGCGCACAATCCGACCCGCGCGTGGTTCATGCGCTGGATGGTGTTGATCTGCAAATCCGCAAAGGTGAAGTGGTTGGTTTAGTGGGTGAATCCGGCTGCGGAAAATCCACCCTTGGCCGTGTTATTTCCGGAATGCTGCCTGCAACTGAAGGCGAAGTGTTTATCAAAGGCGAAGAGCGCAACAAACTGCGCGGCAAGGCGGCCAAAAATGCCCGTTTGAACACGCAGATCATCTTTCAAGATCCGATGTCGTCGCTTAATCCGCGCAAACGCGTGGTTGATATTATCGGTGAAGCACCAGTCGCCCATGGTCTGATTAAACGCAGCGAAAAAGAAAAACTTGTCACCGAGCTTCTGGAAACTGTCGGTCTTGATCCGTCAATGGCCAACCGCTATCCGCACCAGTTTTCCGGTGGTCAGCGCCAGCGTATCGGTATTGCCCGCGCTTTGGCGGTCAAACCGGAATTTCTGATCTGCGATGAAAGTATCGCAGCGCTTGATATTTCCATTCAGGCACAGGTGATCAACCTGTTTATGGATCTGCGCAAAAGCTTTGATCTCACCTATCTCTTCATCAGCCATGATTTAAGCGTTGTGAACCACATCGCAGATCGTGTGGTGATTATGTATCTGGGACGCATTGTCGAGGCAGGCACTGCCGAGACAATTTTTGAAAATCCCAACCATCCCTATACCGCAGCCTTGCTGGCAGAAGTGCCGCGCATTGATCGCCGCCACCGCGCATTCAGTCCGGTAAAAGGTGAAATTCCTTCACCGATGAACCCGCCGGCAGGCTGCCATTTCCATCCGCGTTGCCCTTATGCAATGGACCGCTGCCGCAATGAACGGCCGGTTTTGCGCGATTTGGAAAACGGGCACCAAAGTGCTTGTCACTTAAACGATCTCGAACAAAGACCACTCTTCGACAATACGGGGCATAAAAGGGAGAACCTGTCATGACGTTTTTGAAGTCTGTAACAACCGCTGCTTTTGCAGCTGCAATGCTGGCCACCACATCGCTTTCAGCTTTCGCTGATAATGTGGTTATCGGCCGCGCCAACGAACCATCAGCGATTGACCCGCAATTTTCGCGCACCGGCAACAATCAGATGACCGCTGACAACATGTTTGAAACATTGTTGTATACCGATGCCAATCTGCAAATGCATCCGCATCTGGCAACTGAATGGAAAAATATTGATCCGCTGACATGGGAAATTTCTTTACGCAAAGACGTAACCTTCCATGATGGCTCGCCTTTTACCGCTGATGATGTGGTTTTCTCGATTGAACGCACCGATAAAGTGCCAAATAGTCCGGCACCATTTACAGATATGGTCAGCACGGTTGCCAAAGCTGAAAAGATTGACGACCACACCATCCGTGTAACCACCAAACGCCCTAATCCGGCATTGATGGAACAGATTGGCCGTGTTTTCCTCGTTTCTAAAAAGGCCGCAGAAAATGCAAGCCTTGAAGATTTCAACTCCGGCAAAGCAGCCATCGGCACCGGCCCTTACAAATTTGTTGAATGGAAACCGGCGGAATCTTTAAAGCTCGTCGCTTATGACGGCTATTGGGGCGAAAAGCCGGATTACGACAATGTTGAATTTCGCTTTATCGCCAATGATGCAGCACGCACTGCCGCTCTGCTTTCCGGCTCCGTTGATCTGATCGACGCCGTCTCCCCTGCCGATGTTGCCCGTCTGGAAGGCGAAAAGAGCATCAAAGTTTATCCGATTGAATCCGGCCGTCTGGTTTATCTTGCCCTCAGCATGCGCGATGACACCGCACCGGGTGTTGTCGATGCAGGCGGCAAACCAATTGAGCCAAACCCGTTCCGCGATGCACGCGTGCGTAAAGCGATTTCAAACATGATCGACCGCAACCTTATGGTTGATCGTATTTTGAACGGTTCCGGCGTTGCCTCTGCACAGATCGTCCCGTCCGTTTTGGGTGGTTATGTCAAAGACTTACAGCCAACCAAGCCGGATGCCGCTGAGGCCAAAAAGCTTCTGAGTGAAGCCGGTTTCCCTGAAGGTTTTGGCATTACGCTTTATTCCTCCAACAACCGTTTCCCGGGTGATGGCGACATTGCACAGGCTATGGGGCAGATGTTGGCGCGTGGCGGTTTAAAGGTCAACGGCGTGCAGACACAACCATATAACGTCTATGCGGCAGCAGCCACCAAGGGCGAATATGGCGCTTATATCTTCTCGCTCGGTGCTTCCACACCAAACTCAGAAGGTAGCCTGCGCTCGCTTTTGCAGACCTATAGCAAAGATGCCGGCACCGGCGGCTTTAACCGTATGCGTTATTCCAATGCCGAATTTGATGCGATGCTGAACTCAGCCATGGAAGAGTTTGACCATGAAACCCGCATGAAAAAACTGGAAGATGCCACCAAAATTGCCATGGAAGATCAGGCCATTGTGCCGCTCTACTTCCAGAAAATTTACTGGGCATCGCGTGATGGCCTCGATTTCACCCCCAACTTGTCCGAACGAACCATTGCACAGGATGTGCGGAAGCAAAAATGACCTTTACACCTAATGAATTGACGTCGGCGACTTTGGTCGCCGACGATGTCATCGTGCATCGCAACGTAATGATTGCGATGCGTGACGGCGTTCATCTGGCAACTGATATTTACCGTCCTGCCAAGGACGGTAAACCGGTGGAAACGCCTTTGCCGGTTATTTTGGAACGCACGCCTTATGATAAAGCGGGCACGCCACGCACAGAATTGTCGGTGAAAAAACCGACCCCCATGTCGCGTCAGGATTTGGCAATTCATATGGTGCGTCTTGGTTATATTGCCGTTTGGCAGGATTGCCGTGGCCGCTATGAAAGCGAAGGCCATTTCACCAAATATCTGTCGGAAGGCGAAGATGGCTTCGACACGATGGAGTGGATTGCAGCGCAACCTTGGATGAACGGGCGTATCGGCACGCAAGGCCTTTCCTATAATGCGCATACCCAGATGGCGATGGCATGTCTTAATCCTCCCGGACTTGCTGCCATGTCTGTCGATTCCGGCGGCTTTTCCAATGCTTACACCTGCGGCATCCGTCAGGGCGGCGCATTTGAATTGAAACAAGCCACTTGGGCCTATCACCGCGCGCAAGAAGCAACCGATGAGCGCACTGCAGCGGCTGTGGCCGATGAAAGCCTGCATGACTGGTTTGCCCAGATGCCGTGGACAAAAGGCCGTTCACCGGTGCGCTGGAACGCAGAATATGAAGATTATCTCATTGAGCAGTGGCAAAATGGCACTTTCAATGATTTTTGGAAAAAAGTCGGCATTTATGCCGCCGGTTATTACGACACTTTCCCGAAGGTGCCGATCATTTTCATGTCGAGCTGGTATGACGCCTATGTCACCACAACACTTGAAAACTTCACCGCACTGAAAGGCGATTCCGAGCGCCCGTTGAGCCTCATCATGGGGCCTTGGACCCATGGTAATCGTTCAAGACAAGTTTTTGGCGATGTGGACTTTGGTGCACAGGCCGTTTTTGACGGCCAGATCGACGAAGATTGGCTGACCTATCGTGAAAAATGGTTCGCGCATTATTTAAAAGATGAAGCCGATCCAAAACAGGCCGGACGCGTTCATTTGTTCCTGATGGGGACAGGTACGGGCAAAAAAACCGAAGCCGGACATCTCGACCATGGTGGCCGCTGGATTGAAAGCACCGACTGGCCGCTGCCGGAAGCAAAGCCGCTTGATCTCTATCTTCATGCAGATATGAGCCTGCAAACATCGGCGCCGCAGGCAGAAACAGCGGCAATCAGCTATGATTTTGACCCGCGCAATCCGGTGCCGACCATTGGCGGCTCGCTCACATCCGGTGAGCCGATCTTCACTGGCGGCGGCTTCAATCAGGTTGAATCGGAAGCATTTTATGGCTGCACCCGTCCGGGGCTGCCACTGACAGCGCGTCATGATGTTTTAAGCTTCGAAACCGATATTCTGGCTGAAGATACCAGC
>JAEWHQ010000383.1 GCA_023387715.1 Pseudomonadota bacterium
TTAGATAATAATTATAATGTCTTATTTAAATTATCTATAATTAACTCCTGCAACTTCTCCTATTTAAAAAATAATAGATTATTTACCTTGCATTTTTAAAATCTGATCAATTATTATAGATAATTCAGAATAACCGGAGATTATATTATGCTGGTAACGGCAAAACAAAGCCTCGCTCCTTCCACTTTGGTCAAAAAATTTGGCCTTGTGCTGTGCGCAGCAACTCTCATTACCATCGCTGCAAAGGTGCAAATCCCATTCTGGCCGGTTCCAATGACCTTACACACATTGGCAGTCCTGACATTATCGGTCGCTCTCGGGCCACGTCTCAGCTTGGCGGCAATGGCCACTTATCTCGCCGCTGGCCTAAGCGGTTTACCGGTTTTTTCCGGCTCACCTGAACGTGGCATCGGCTTTGCCTACGCGATGGGGCCAACGGGCGGCTATTTGATCGGTTATTTGCTCGCCAGCTGGCTGACACCAACTTTAGCTGCCTCAGGCAATCTCCTGCGCACAGGTGCTGCCATGCTGATCGGCTTGGCTGTGACCTATATTTGCGGCCTGCTCTGGCTGACAGCATTTGTACCCGCCAGCAATCTTATGGCCACCGGTCTCACCCCATTCTTATTTGGCGATCTGGTTAAAGTCGCTTTAAGCGTTGCGCTTGTTTATGGCTGGCAGAGCTTTGTTAAGGGAAGAAACCCATGATCCGCACCGACTGGAGCATGGAAGAAGCGCGTATTATTCACGCGCTGCCCTTCCCCGATCTCATGCACCGCGCACAAAGCATTCATCGTCACTATTTCGACCCTACAGTGATTGAAACAGCAAGTCTTTTATCAATCAAAACTGGTGGTTGCCCTGAAGATTGCGGCTATTGCTCACAAAGTGCCCACCATGACACCGGCGTCAAAGCCACCAAGCTGATGGATGTCGATGATGTGCTCAAGGCCGCGCGGCGTGCCAAAACATCGGGTGCGCAACGCTTTTGCATGGGTGCCGCATGGCGAAGCCCGAAAAACCGCGACATGGACAAGCTTTGCGCCATGGTCAAAGGTGTGCGAGAAATGGGTTTGGAAACCTGTATGACGCTTGGCATGTTATCACCGGAACAAGTTGCTCAACTCAAAGCCGCAGGGCTTGATTTTTATAATCATAATATTGATACATCGCCTGAATATTACCGCGAAATTGCAACCACCCGAACCATGGAAGACCGCTTGGAAACAGTGGAGCATGTGCGCAAAGGCGGTATTAAAGTCTGTTGCGGCGGCATTTTGGGCATGGGCGAAAAGCTTGAAGACCGCATTTCCATGCTGGTGACACTGGCCACACTGCCCGCCCATCCCGATAGCGTGCCGATTAATCTCTGGAACGAGATCGACAAAACACCGGTTCAGCAACGTGCCCAACCAGTTGATCCCTTTGCACTGGTGAGAACCATCGCTTTAGCGCGCATTTTAATGCCGCAAAGTGTGGTGCGCCTTTCAGCCGGCCGCACGGGCATGAGTGAAGAATTGCAGGCTTTATGCTTTTTAGCCGGTGCTAATTCTATTTTTGTGGGCGATGTTTTGCTCACCACCGGCAATCCGGCTGCCTGGCAGGATCAATCAATGATTGATCGCCTTGGCATGCGCTTCGCACCCACCAATATGGCACAGTGCGCAGAAGCGGCAGAATAGAAAATAAACGGCAATCGTCAATGATTGCATGCTTTTTACGATTGCCGTTTATGTCTATAAACCCAAAGAACTAAAGCTCTTGGCAATATTGCTCAATCAGTTTTCGTTTTTCATCAGCAGAAGCTTTGACCAGTTCATGCAATGAAAACGGAAAATCAGCCGGCAAAACTTGCACCACATTTTCAAATGCCTGATCAAAATGGGCAATTATATAATCAAACGCATCCCGCACTATATTTTTGGCAATACCGGCTTTGGTGGCGCTTTGCATAAAATGGCGCGGCTGAATTTCGTGACAAAGATAATGCTTGTTTTGCCCCACCGACATTGCAAGTTTCATCTGTCTGCGATCAATTTCTTTTTGCGCCAGATTTGGCAGCACCGTCAAAATATCATAAAAAGGCGTCATTTTAAAACCACCGCCCGGCAGCATAAAAATACTGAAATTTTTAGCATGTCCGTCGGTTGCGCCAATCATCCAAAACAAAATCTGCGCAATCATAAACCGCGTTTGATCGCTTTGCGGGTCATCTCCCGCTTTTAAAAGATTAAGCACCTGCACAATGCCAGGGCCACCATCAGCCTGATATTTAAGGCTAGGCGGGCAGGATAGAGCCTGACACATGTCTTCTTGCGGCAGGCGCAACAAGCGCTCCCCTCTTCTCCCCTCCCCTCCCCTCTTAGTTTGGGCATTTTCCCGCCAGACGCGGTCAAAGCGCTCAATCACTAAAGCTTTTGTCTGACCAAAAATCTGCATTTCCACATTGGCAACCGGCAGTCCAAAAGCTTTGAACAGGCTCATGCAGTAAAATTCATTTTCAACACTATTGGTCAGATCTATGCCATTGGGCAAAGTGCCGATCTGCGTCTTGAAAATATGTGTCGTCGGTGTTGTGCCAAAAGGTTTCAGCCATTGACCCTGATAATGCAAAAGGGCTGTTTTTTCCTGTGCACCAGCCACAGAAATGCGAAAATCACTATCCCGCCCTAACCCTAAAGGCGCCAAGGCCAGATTGTTTAAAATATCTTCAATTTGATTGTCATCCACCACCTCGCCTTCAATCTTATGATCAAAGCTGTGGTCGGCTTCATCATCCAAAAACTGCAAGGCACCAACACAATCACGGCCTATAGCTTGCAAGAGCCCGTAGGCATCGGCACTGCGCGCGCCGGTTTTCTCGGCAACCAAACGACGCAGATGCGGTGAATCCGGCAAGAGATTGTCAAAAACCGCACTCACCGCCTCCCCTCGATAAGCATCTTCGCGCAATGGCAGCGACAGCGAAATCGGAAAGCTGTTGGGGCGGTCAAGCCATGAGACATCATATTGAAACTCAATGGCATTGCTTGGAAATTTCCGCAAAAAACCAACCAAGCGGTTGTTCAACAGCACCTGTAACGGGCGATATTGCGCGCGCCTTGCCATTAATCCAGCCAATCTTCCAGATCGCTGAGGCTTGACTGGCTGCGGTTGCCGATGTTCATATCAAGATCAAGTGCCACCAAAACACTGAGCAAATTATCCAGCCGAATGGCCGGATTACCGCTCTCCAGCAGCGAAATACTCGCTTGGCGCAACCCTGCCCGCTCGCCAAGCTCTGCCTGACTAAGCCCCTGCTTTTTACGGGCGCGGCGAATAAGATTACCTATCTGCTCTGGACTGCGGGCTAATTGTTTCATCGGCCTTTTATACGCTAAACCCGATAACCAAGCAATATACGATTGAGCGTATAATTTCAGAATATACGGATTGCCGTATAATCTCATTTTATTCTATTTAACGTATAGACTGTTCTACCTTCAAGCTGCTCTCCGCCTCAGTTTCCGGATCAAAAATCCAGTTGAGCAAACCTGTTGTCACCGCAATCGCCATACCCGGCCAGATCATCAGCATCGGATAGTCAAAAATAAACATCCGATATTCAAACAACATCGAGCCCCAATCAGGCTTGGAAGGGTCAGCACCCAGACCAATAAAAGCCAGTGAAGCATAAGCTACCACCGCCATGCCTGCCTGACTGCCAACATATGTCAGCATCACCGGCAAACTATTGGGCAGAATATGCCGTAATATCAGCCTTATGCGCCCTACTCCCAAAGCATGTGCCGCCTGCACAAACGGACGCCCTAAAATGCGCCGCGTGAGTGTATGCGCCAGCAAAGCATGCGGCCCAACACCTGCAAGCCCAAGTGCCAAACTCGCACTTAAAGGTGTGAGGCCAAAAATTGCTGCGGCAGTCAGTGCGATAATCAATGTCGGGATTACAATCGACATTTCGCACAGGCGCAAAATGGCGGAGCCGCGCCAGTCATTTAAAACGGCAGCCATCGTGCCAAGCAATGCGCCGCCGGTAAAACCAACAAGCATCACACAGACAACCACACTGCCCGTGCGCCAGCCGCCCACCATAATGCGGGAAAGTAAATCACGCCCCAGATGATCTGTGCCAAGCCAATGGGAGAATGACGATGAGGCATAACGATTGCCCAGATCAACCATGTCGGGATCATAAGGCTGCCAGAAAAATCCGAGCACGAAAAACAGACTTAAAAGACTGAGCAGACAATAAGGGATAAGACGTGATATTCTCATGCGGCACGCGGATCCAAGCGGCTTAATATTGTGAGGATTATTGCATTGAGCACCATCATCCACAGTGCCACCACCATCACATAAGCGATCAACACCATATGATCGCGCGCCGAAATACTCTGCACCAAAAACTGGCTGATGCCGGGCAGGTTAAACAAAATCTCCATCGTTGCTGTGCTGCCGATCACCCATCCCGCTTCCGAGCGCACCGCACTCAACATCGCATAGAGGGCTGAGCGATGGCCGTGATGCCAGCAGGCCTGACGCATGGACAGACCTTTAGCCAGTGCCGTGGTGAAATAAGCCTGTTCACGCGTATGCAGTAAATCACGGCGATAAACCCGCGTCAGCACGCCAAGCGAATGCAGGCTGATGATAATAATCGGCAAAATATAAGCGCTGTAATTGCCAGAAAACGGACGCAGAATTTTAAAATAAACGCCGAAGAACCATAACAAAATAAGCGCTAACCAGAAGCCCGGCATTGTCTGCACAAAGATCGATAAGAAGCGGCTGGCACGATCAATGACGCCTTTGGGCTTCAGAGCTGCAAAAAAGCCAAAAGGAATAGCCAGTAAAATTGCCAGCGTCAGACCGCTTAAACCAAGCGCTAATGACACGGGCAGGCGGCGCAAAAATTCAGTTAAAACCGGTTCGCCTGTGCGAAAAGAGCGCCCCCAATCACCACTGACAAAACCTTTAAGCCAGATCAGATAACGCTCCCCCAATGGCAGGTCGAGCCCCCATTGTGTGCGCAGTGCTGCCACCGTTTCATCAGTGGCAGCAAGGTTCCATGCACGAATGGCAATCATCACCGGGTCGGCAGGCATTGAAGCAATAATGCAAAATGCCAATAGCGAAATGAGCAAAAGGCTCAAAGCGCTGCGCGTCACACGGTGGATGATTGCCTGCATCATAATGCTATTTTACTCACCCATATCCGCGCGCAGAACATGATAATCCGAGCCCCATGGCTGGTAATTTTCCAACCGCTTGGAAAGGCCAACCGTCCAAACCGGAGAAACAAGGAAAGAGGCCGGAACATCTTCAAACAATTTTTCCTGCGCCAGACGTGCAATTTCTACACGTTTTGCCATATCGGTTTCACTGGCAAAACCATCAATGATCGTGTCAAACGCGCTGATAGCATAGCGGCTGAAATTAAGCGATGCACCTGTGCGCAACATCGAATTGAGGAAGAAAGCCGGATCACCTGTTGGTGCAGTATGCTGTGCCCATAAGAAGACATCAAAGTCGCCTTCAGCACCATATTCATTACCATTTTCAACGATTTTTGTTTCCACCTGCGCACCCATCGCCATCAGCGCTGATTTCATCACCGGAATCATGGTGACAAAATCGGCACGCTGCGAGTAGGTGGCAACCAGCAAAGACAATGGTTTACCGTCTTTTTCACGAATACCGGATGCGTTCTTCACCCAACCGGCATTATCAAGAATTTTCTCAGCCTCGGCTAAATCAGTGACACGCGGCTCTTTCATCGCAAACGGGAAATAAGCGGCATAAGCACCGGTGGCAATATTACCGGCATTGATTGACTGAATAAGTTGTGTGCGGTCAAGTGCCAGATCAATAGCGCGGCGCACCTGCACATCTTGCAGGGCAGGGCGGCTTGTATTGAGAAAAGCAAAATACTGATAACCGACATCAAAAGATTTCAACACCAGATCAGGATTGTTTTTCAAACGCGGCAGAGTTTCAGTTGGCAGGCCAAAGGCCAGATCCAGCTCGCCGGATTCAAACGCCAATGCCAGACTTTGACTGTCGCCAAATTTTTGCAAATGAACAGGTGAGCGTTTTTCTGCGCCTTCAAAATGCGGATTGGCAATCAGATCAAGCGATGTATCTGCCTTAAAAGCGCTGATCGCATATGGACCGGTATAGACC
>JAEWHQ010000385.1 GCA_023387715.1 Pseudomonadota bacterium
TGAAAACCCTGAACAATCCTTATTTTCAGTTTTTGCTGGCTGTTGCTGCTGTTCTGATTATGCCGGTCTTTATGAAATCGGGTATTCTCGCTACTGAAATCCTGATTTTTGCGCTTGCTGTCACAGCATGTAATCTGCTGCTTGGCTATACAGGACTTCTGTCTTTCGGACAGGGTATTTTCTTCGGCTCCGGCAGCTATATTGCGGGCATCATGCTTACCCGCACCGGCCTGCCTGTCAGCGTGATGTTGCCGGTGGCAATTGTGAGCGGTGCAGCCCTAGCCACATTGGTTGGCTGGTTTGCTATCCGCAGACAAGGTGTTTACTTTGTTATGCTGACGCTCGCCTTCTCGCAACTGTTCTTCTTCCTTGCTTATACATTCAGCGATATTACTGGTGGTGACAACGGTCTGCTGGATGTGCCGCGTCCAAGCTTTGGCGGAACAGTTCTGTCATCGACATGGTCATATTACACCTATGTTGCGATCATCTTCCTCGTGGTTTTTGCCCTTCTTTTGCGTGCGATCCAGTCTACGTTTGGCCGCACATTGATAGCCATCCGTGAAAATGAAGAACGCGCCATTGCGGTTGGTTTCCCGATCAAAGCATTTAAAGTGGCAGCTTTTGCCATCTCCGGTGCCGTAACTGCATTGGCAGGCGCATTGCATGCGATGCTGATTGGTGTTGCACCACTGACAAGCATTGAACACCACACCAGTGAAATGATCCTTATCATGACCATCATTGGCGGCAGCACCAGCTTGATTGCTTCTGTGCTGGGGGCGGCAAGCTATCTGCTCTTGGCTGACTGGCTCTCGGTCATCTGGCCGCGTTGGTTGTTGCTGTTAGGTTTGGCGCTGATTGTTGTTTCGCTTTTTGCTCAAAAAGGTCTCTGGGGGCTTTTGGAAAAATTGGTGGCAGCGCTCACCTCAAAACAAGAAGACGCGAAATCCCAAGATACAGCGGAGGAGAAGTGACATGAGTGCAATGCATCAACCAAACTCCGCCGGATCAGTGGCGCTTGAAACCAAAGGTATTGGCATCACTTACGGCAAATTCGTAGCTCTTGCTGACGTTGATCTGTCGATCAAAGCCAATAGTGTACATTCAATAATCGGGCCGAATGGTGCTGGTAAAACCACTTTGTTTCATGCGCTCACCGGACGCGTGAAGGCATCATCCGGTTCGATCCATCTTTATGGAAAAGACATTACCCCAGCTTCGGCAGAAGAGCGCGTGCAGCTTGGTGTTGCCCGCTCTTTTCAGGTGACCAGTCTTTTCCCGACGCTGGATGTCTATGAAAACTTGCGCCTTGCAGCGCAGGGCAAAACACCTTGGGCTGCGCTTGCGCCATGGCGCAGTGCCGACAGCAATGTGGAAACACGCCAAACCGCAGAATATGTGATGGAGCGTTTGAACCTTACTCATGTGCGTTCGCGTGCGGCAGGTGAACTTTCCCACGGCCAGCAAAGACGTTTGGAAGTTGGCATGGCCATGGCTTCCAAGCCGCTTGTTATCCTGATGGACGAACCGACATCGGGCATGGGAATTGATGACATTGAGGATATGAAGCGCCTGATCAAAGGTTTAGGTCGCGATCATACCGTTCTGTTTATCGAGCATAATATGGGCATTGTGATGAATATCAGCGATACCGTCACGGTGATGCGTGCGGGACGTAAACTGGTTGAAGGCGCGCCTGCATTTGTGCGCGAAGACCCGGAAGTGCAACGTGCTTATCTTGGCAATATGATCACGGGAGATATCGCATGAGTGCTTTTCTTCAGGTGGATAATATTCACAGTTACTATGGCAAAAGTCACATCATTCAGGGCGTTTCGCTGGAAGTGAATGAAGGTGAAATTGTCACCCTTCTTGGCCGCAATGGTGCAGGTAAAAGCTCAACGCTGAAATCCATCAGCGGTTTGCTGACACCGGCCAAAGGCAAAATCACGCTCGGCGGAAAAAATATGGCCGGTTTGCCTGCCTATAAGGTTTCGCAGCAGGGGCTGGCATTGGTGCCGGAAGATCGCGGTATTTTTAGCATGCTCAGCGTTGAAGAAAATCTTCAGATTGCTCAGCGCAAAAATTCCCCTTGGTCTATGGCTGATATTTATCAGATTTTTCCGCGCCTTGAAGAGCGCCGGAAAAATGGCGGCAGCCAGTTATCGGGTGGTGAACAGCAAATGCTCTCGATCGCGCGTGCTTTGCTCAATAATCCAAAACTATTGATGCTGGATGAGCCTGTTGAAGGACTGGCACCGGTTATTGTTGAGGAAATTGTCAGCCAAATTCAGAAAATCCGTGCAGCCGGCGTGCCTATTTTGCTGGTTGAGCAAAATCTGGCCGTTTGTACCGCATTGGCAGACCGCCATTATATTCTGGAACTGGGGCGCATTGTTTATCACGGAACCGCACAAGAATTTATCGCTGATACAGATGCACGAGACCGCTATTTGGGTGTGAAAGCCAATTAACATGCCGTGTTTGCCGGAGGAGGCACACTTTCTATGTCTAATATGATTGTCGATGAAAACCGCTTATGGAACAGCCTGATGGAAACCGCCAAACTGGGCGGCTTGCCTAATGGTGGTGTGGCACGTTTAACGCTGACCGAGCATGATAAAAATGTGCGCGATTGGCTGACAGCCCAATGTGAAAAATTGGGCATGAGCGTTAAAGTTGACGATGTTGGCAATATGTTTGCGCTGCGCGAAGGGCGCAATAATAATCTTGCTCCCATTGCCATGGGCAGCCATCTTGATACCCAGCCGACTGGCGGTAAATTCGACGGTATTTTGGGTGTGTTGGGTGGTCTGGAAGTCTTACGCACTTTGGATCAGAGCGGCTATGTTACTGAAGCGCCGCTGATGCTCGTCAATTGGACAAATGAAGAAGGCTCCAGATTCTCACCGGCCATGCTTGGTTCCGGCGTTTATGCGGGTGTTTACAGCCGTGATTATGCCGATAATCGTGAAGATGTTGAAGGCGTGAAATTTGGCACGGCTTTAGATGATATTGGCTATCGCGGTGAAGCAAGCAAACAAGAAGCAAGCTTTGGTTCTATGTTTGAGCTTCATATTGAGCAGGGGCCAATTCTTGAGGCGCAAGAAAAACTGATCGGTGTGGTTCAGGGCGTGCAAGGTATGCGTTGGTATGAAGGCCGCCTGTTTGGTACTGCCGCTCATACCGGTTCCACTCCGATGAGCATGCGCCGCAATGCGTTGCTTGGTGTTTCGCGCTTGATTTCTTATATTGATGAACTGGCACATAAACATGCACCGCATGCGGTGGGCACGATCGGCTTTATGGAAATCACCCCGAATTCCACCAATGTTATTCCGGGAGAGGTGCATTTCACCGTTGATATCCGCCATCCGGATGATGCCGTGCTAGACGAGATGGAAGCCCGTATTTTTGAAATGTTTGAAGCCCAGAAAGAACAGGTCGGTCTGACCGGTTCGCTGGAATGTATTTCAAAAACCGATGCGGTTGTTTTTGATGCAGATTGCATTGAAGCCGTGCGTCAGGCTGCTGAGAAGCATGGCTATAGCAATATGGATCTGATTTCCGGTGCCGGACATGATGCCGCCCATACCGCAACCATTGTGCCGACAACCATGATCTTCGTGCCAAGTGAAGGCGGGTTGAGCCATAATGAAGCTGAAGCCACCAGCTCTTCTGAATGTAGCGCCGGTGTGCAGGTGCTGCTTGATGCTGTGCTTCATTATGACCGCAAGGTTGCAGAACAGCAAAATGCAGGTTGAGGATAGATAATGCGCATTCTGATTGCTCGTCTAAACCACGAGACCAATAGTTTTTCACCTGTTGTCACGAATTTACAATCCTTCAATCCGCATTATGATGAAGACGCCGCGAAATTTGCCAATGGTTCCAATACGGCTTTGGGAGCCTTTTATGCTTATGCATTGGCAAAAAAAGCTGAGATTATTGTGCCATTGGCGGCCACAGCTAATCCAAGCGGGCCGGTGGAAGACGAGGCGTTTGAGCGCCTCGCAACCACTATTACCGATGGGGTTGCTAAAGGCTGCGATCTCATTTTGCTTGATCTGCACGGGGCAATGGTCACGCGCTCTTTTGATGATGGTGAAGGTGAGTTGCTGCGTCGCGTTCGGGCTATTGCACCATCAACTCCGCTTGGTGTGGCGCTTGATCTGCATGGCAATATTACTCAGGATATTTTGGACAATTGCGATTGCATTGTTGGTTTTAAAACCTATCCGCATATTGATATGTATGCGACCGGCGAGCATGTCACCCGCATTATCGACAAGATGCTTGATGATGGTTT
>JAEWHQ010000006.1 GCA_023387715.1 Pseudomonadota bacterium
AGGCAAGCCACAACGTGACGGCGAGTTTATGGCTCAGCCGGAACTGGCAAAAACCTTTGAATATCTGGCTGAACATGGCGCGCGAAAAGGCTTTTATGAAGGCCCGATCGCTCAGGAAATGGCCAAATCGCTCGAAGCACAGGGCTCGCCGCTGCGCTATGAAGATTTTGCCAACTACCATGCCAATTGGGCAGAGCCGATCACCTCAACCTATCGCGGCTATGATGTGTTCCAGCTGCCTCCGGCAACACAAGGCTTTGCAGCCCTGCAAATCCTCAATCTGCTGGAGCAATATGATGTCAAATCATGGGGCTACAACACTGCTGCTTACTATCACCACATGGTGGAAGCAGTTAAAGTTGCCTTTGCTGACCGTGACGAATGGCTGAGTGACCCGAAACACGTTAAAATCCCGCTCGATACGTTCCTTTCCAAGGACTATGCGGCAAAACGCAAGCAGCTCATCAATGATGAAACTGTACTGGGCTTTAACGAGATCGAACCGGGTGTCAAACATGGTGGTAATTTTGCCCACCGCGCACCGGACGGTGATACAGTTTATTTCTGTACCGCTGACGCAGACGGCATGATGGTTTCCAACATCCAGTCGATCTATCACGACTTCGGTGCTGCTGTGATTGCCGGTAATACCGGTATTATCATGCAAAACCGTGGCTCGTTCTTTGCGTTGGATGAAAAACATCCAAACTGTCTGGAAGCTGGCAAACACACTTTCCACACCATCATTCCGGCCATGCTGATGAAAGATGGTAAGCCGGTGATGGCCTATGGCACCATGGGTGGCGAAGGCCAGCCGCAGACACAGGCCGCAATGATCACCCGTATGATCGACTTCGGCTTTAACGTGCAGCAGGCAATCGAAGCACCGCGCTGGCTGATGGGACGCACATGGGGCACGGTATCGCGTGATCTGGTGCTGGAATCACGTATGCCGGAAGAAGTTATCCGTGAACTGCGTCTGCGCGGTCATCCGGTTAAAATGGCAAGCGGCTGGGAAGGCACTCTCGGCCATGCTCAAGCTATCCGCAAACATGCTGATGGCTATGAAGGCGGTGCTGACCCACGCGGTGACGGCATGGCGCTCGGCTTCTAAGCACATAAAAAGACCGGCTGTCCAATGGGCAGCCGGTTTCATCCACTCATAAAAAAACCGCCGGAGATAATCTCCGGCCGTTTTTTGTATATCAGAAAATTAATGAGCTTCGCGCATCTTGGTATATTGTCCGGCTACGCGGTAGCGCCACAAATAGGCTGGCAGAATAGCATCTGCGCCCTGTGGAGTAATGCCCATGCCCTGCAAAGTGCGCGCTTCAGAAGTCGCTGCATCCGATACAATATTATCCGACTTCAGGAAGGTGACCTGATCTGCGGTGATAAGCGGATTTGGCAGCAAGCCAATGATGCGGGCGTTGAATTTTGCCGCCCACCAAGGCATCGAAACGATGCAACGCTTGCGGTCAATCACCTTCAGCATATCGCCGATCCAGTCTTTAAACGACTGAATATCAGCGCCGCCCAGTTCATAGGTTGTGCCGCGGTTAAGCTTACCTTCAACCGATAGTAAAACGGCATCAGCGACATCGCCGACATAAACAAGCTGCATCTGGGTTTTGCCGCCACCGATCACCGGCAGAACAGGTGTAAAGCGTGCCAGATTGGCAAAACGATTGAAGAACTTGTCTTCCATGCCGAAAATCACCGACGGGCGCATGATAACGGCAGCTGGTGCTGCTTTCAGCACAGCCTGTTCGCCTTCAGCTTTGGTGCGGGCATAAACGGAAGCCGATTTCAAATCAGCGCCGAGTGCCGACATATGGGTCAGCGGAATATTCTGAGCGCTTGCCGCTTCAGCCACATTCTTAGCGCCAAACACATGTACTGCATTAAAGCGCTGACGGCCGCTTTCAGCCTGTACGCCAACCAGATTGACGACATAATCTGAACCGGCAATGGCGCGGTCAATCGACCAGCGATAGCGCACATTAGCCTGCACCATCTGGATCTGGCCAACATTGCCGAGCGGCTGCATATAATAAGCAATTTCAGGTTTGCGCACAGCAACGCGCACCATATAGCCGCGCTTGGCAAGTGCGGCCACCACAGCGCGTCCGACAAAACCCGAACCGCCGATCACAGTAACCAGTTTTGGTCTGTTGTGGACTTCATTGGGTTCGGTATTCATGCCTGAGCTCCTAAGTGTATAACGGATGTCAACCTTAACCTATATCAAGGTTTCTCACGAGAATTATGAGGCTGATTTAATCCCTTTTGCGCGTTTGGCAAAGAACTATTGTCAAATAGTGTGCCCAATGAGCGCTTTTGCCACTGTGTCGCTGCAATACCACTTTGAATTTCGCTATAAAACTGCTAAATCGCGCCCATGAGCACACCACTTGACCATATTCGCAATTTTTCCATCGTCGCACACATCGACCACGGTAAATCGACTCTCGCTGACCGCCTGATCCAATCGACAGGCGGACTGGAAACGCGCGAGATGAAGGATCAGATCCTTGATTCGATGGATATCGAGCGTGAACGCGGCATTACCATCAAGGCACAGACTGTCCGTTTGCACTATAAAGCGCAAAATGGCGAAGATTATGTGCTGAACCTGATCGACACTCCCGGCCACGTTGACTTTGCCTATGAAGTCTCGCGTTCGCTGGCTGCGTGCGAAGGTTCTCTTCTGGTGGTCGACGCCTCACAGGGCGTTGAAGCGCAAACCTTGGCCAACGTTTATCAGGCCATGGACAACAACCACGAACTGGTCGTGGTTCTTAATAAAGTTGATCTGCCTGCAGCAGAACCTGACCGCGTTAAGGAACAGGTAGAAGATGTTATCGGTCTTGATGCATCCGATGCAGTGATGATTTCGGCTAAAACCGGTCTTGGTATTCCGGATGTGCTGGAAGCGATTGTCAATCGCCTGCCGCCTCCGAAAGCCGGTGACCGCAATGCGCCGCTCAAAGCCATGCTGGTTGATAGCTGGTATGACACCTATCTTGGCGTTATCGTTCTGGTGCGCATCATCGATGGCGTGCTGAAAAAAGGCCAGACCATCCGCATGATGGGTACAGGCGCAAAATATCCGGTCGAACGTACCGGTGTTTTCACGCCTAAAATGGTTGCCGTTGATGAATTAGGCCCTGGTGAACTCGGCTTCATCACCGCCTCGATCAAGGAAGTTGCTGACACGCGCGTCGGTGATACCATCACCGAAGACCGCCGCCCGACACCGGAAATGCTGCCGGGCTTTAAGCCGGCACAGCCTGTTGTATTCTGTGGCCTCTTCCCTGTTGATGCAGCAGATTTTGAAGATCTGCGCTCGGCGATGGGCAAACTGCGCCTCAATGATGCAAGCTTCTCCTTCGAGATGGAAACATCGGCGGCACTCGGTTTTGGTTTCCGTTGCGGCTTTTTGGGTCTTTTGCATCTGGAAATCATTCAAGAGCGTTTGGAGCGTGAGTTCAACCTTGATCTCATCGCCACAGCGCCATCTGTTGTCTATCGTATGAACATGCTCGACGGCTCAGTTGCAGAATTGCACAATCCGGCCGACATGCCTGACGTGGTCAAAATCACGTCGATTGAAGAGCCTTGGATTCGCGCCACCATCATGACACCGGATGATTATCTGGGTTCGATTTTGAAGCTTTGTCAGGATCGCCGCGGTATTCAGGTTGATCTGTCTTATGTCGGTCCGCGCGCCATGGTCACCTATGACCTGCCGCTCAACGAAGTCGTGTTTGACTTCTACGATCGCCTGAAGTCGATCTCCAAGGGTTACGCATCTTTCGACTACGCTATCTCGGAATACCGTGAAGGTGATCTGGTTAAAATGTCGATCCTCGTCAATGAGGAGCCGGTTGATGCGCTTTCCATGCTGGTTCACCGCAGCGCTGCCGAAAAACGCGGTCGTGTGCTTTGTGAAAAGCTGAAAGACCTGATCCCGCAGCATATGTTTAAAATTCCGATTCAGGCTGCCATCGGCGGACGTATCGTTGCGCGTGAGACCATTTCGGCACTTCGTAAAGACGTGACGGCAAAATGTTACGGTGGTGACGTTTCCCGTAAGCGCAAACTTCTGGAAAAGCAGAAAGAAGGTAAAAAGCGCATGCGTCAGTTCGGCCGTGTGGAAATTCCACAGGAAGCCTTTATTCAAGCGCTCAAAATGGGCGACGAATAATAAAACGCTCTATCAAATCAAAAGCCCCGCTGAAAACCTTCAGCGGGGCTTTTTCATTTCACGCGGAGGTGTTGAGCCGCATTGCCAGCCAATAACCGACGGCTGCTGCCAGCACACAAAAAATCACTGATATTACAATATTCAAGGCAGCGCGCCCCAGCGCCCCTGCCCGCAACATTTCAAAAACCTGCAAGCTGAATGTGGAAAATGTGGTGAAGCCACCGCAAACACCCACCATAAATGCAAGCCGCCACACTTCCGGCAAATGATAGCGCCCCTGCAACATGGTCAGCGCACCAAAAAAAGCAATCGCAAACGAACCGGCAATATTGATGCTGATTGTGCCCCACGGCATCGAGCGGCTCAGCGGCAGCATCCAGATACCAATCCAATAACGCGCCACAGAGCCCAGCGCCCCGCCCAATGCAACAGCCAATGTTTCTTTCATTGTCGCAATATCTCAAAATTTATTGTTAAACTAAAGCCTGATTTGGTTTTTATATGATGCGTCATTACTATTTATATCTGTGTAGCGATCAAGACGAATATACGTGCATTCACTTAAGGACATGAAGTTTGCGAAAGATACTCAACCCTAACAACCTCTCCGGCAGTATTCTTTCAGCCATTCGTAAACGCTCGTTTTATGAGCCGTTTGAACCACGCCATGCGCCCACGGATACGGTGATCGCTTCTTATAATGTTCACAAATGTGTTGGCACCGACAAACAATTTGCCCCTGAGCGCATTGCCGATGTGATTGGTGAAATTAATGCCGATGTGATTGCTTTGCAGGAAGCAGACAAGCGCTTTGGTGAGCGCACCGGTCTGTTGGATCTCGGCCGGCTTTATCAAAATTCCGGTCTTGTACCGGTGCCGATTACCTCTTTTTCAGAAGGTGGTCACGGCTGGCACGGTAATCTTTTGCTTTTCCGCGAAGGTTTGGTGCGCGAAGTGCGCCAGCTTTCACTGCCCGGTGTCGAGCCACGCGGCGCTTTGATGGTTGATCTGGAGCTTGCCAACGGGCCATTGCGCATTATTGCTGCGCATTTAGGGCTTTTGAAAAAATCCCGCGCGCAACAGGCCGAAACGATTTTAAGCACCATGGCCAATTCCGAGTTTCTGCCGACCCTGATGATCGGCGATCTCAATGAATGGCGGGTGGGAAAGACATCTTCGCTCAATGCCCTTAATCCGGTTTTCAACCCGAATGCGGGCGTAGTGCCAAGCTTTCCTTCACGTTTTCCTGTACTGGCACTCGACCGGATTATGGGAGCGCCCCATAATCTGATTACCAATATCGAAGTGCATGACAGCCCGCTTGCCCGTGTTGCCTCTGATCACCTGCCGATCAAGGCGCATATTGATCTGCAAGCCACGATGGAGCGCCTGAGCCTGATTAAAGATAAGGTGACCCCAACCAAATAATCCGGTCGGTCAGACGGCGCAAAAATGGCTGTTTTCGCAAATCGTCCAAGAGAACAGGCGTGCTGGACTTTTTAATCGCACGGATACGGTCTTCCAACTGTCCGGCAAATTCAAAATCCAGAACCTCCATGTCGATTTCAAAGTTCAGCCGCAACGAGCGCGGGTCGATATTGGATGAACCGACATAAGACCAAACGCCATCAATGGTCATCAGTTTTGAGTGGTTGAAAGCGCCACTGGCACGCCAGATTTTACAACCATCCTTCAACAACTGGTCAAATTGCGCCCGCATTGCGCGATCAACCAATTTCAGATTATTGACGCCGGGAATGATAATATCCACGCCGACACCACGACGTGCAGCCGTTACCAGCGCACTGATCAACTCACGATCCGGCAGCAAATAAGGTGACATGATCAAAATATGATCCTGCGCCACCGAAAAAGCCCCCATCATCATACGATGATTGGTTTCAAGGTTTTTATCTGGTCCTGTTGCCACCACCCGCA
>JAEWHQ010000107.1 GCA_023387715.1 Pseudomonadota bacterium
GAATAAGCCATGCCAGAATGGCAGCTACAACCGGCTGGATCAGCAAAGTGAGCGAGGAGAATGAGGCTGGCAGATAGGCCAGCGCATAGGTGATAAGTCCTTGGCCACCGGCATGGGTAATCAGCGCAAGTCCGATCAGAATTGCCCAGCCGTACAAAGTGAGCGGGAACAGGTTTGTTTCAAAGGCAACCGATACAATCACCATGGCAATACTGGCTGAAATAGTACTCGCCAGCATGATTTGCATGGCGGTGAATTTCGCGCGAAGCTTACCCAGAAACAAAATATAGCCTGCATAGAACATCGCAGCGATCAGGGCGAGGCCATCGCCTTTGACCTGTCCGTCGGTAAAACCTGCCACGCCGCCTTTCAAAACAACCAATCCGATGCAAGCAAGGACGAGCCCGATCACAAACGGGCGTGACGGACGGATGCCTAAGAAAATCCAGGCTCCGGCAGCCACAAAAATCGGTGCCATATTGGCAAGTAAGGTGGCATTGGCAACGGTGGTGATATTGAGGGCTGCATGCCAGAGCGCCAGATCTCCGGCCAGAAATAAGCCCGGAATGCCGAGTGCAAAATAATCCTTCCATGTGAAGGGTTCAGTTCT
Organism: Pseudomonadota bacterium; assembly: GCA_023387715.1. Taxonomy (GTDB): domain Bacteria; phylum Pseudomonadota; class Alphaproteobacteria; order Rhizobiales; family Rhizobiaceae; genus Paenochrobactrum; species Paenochrobactrum glaciei. Next base: position 611 of record JAEWHQ010000107.1, read on the forward strand.
CGGTTCCGGCTTGATGAACATTTTATCGAATGCCAAAAGCGGCAGCATTGCCAAAGCCAAACGCCAAAAAGCTGTGGCCAGCGGACCTGTTTCGGAAAGGCGCACAAAAATCGGTGATGTGCCAATAGCGACGCCGCCAAGGAACAGCGCAATCATCGCAATATGAGCAGGGCTTTTCTTCGATACAGCAATCATAACTTCCGCCAATACATATAAATAAACCGGCGGGCACGCTTACGAGGCTAAATATTAATTTGCCAATATTTCATGCTGTTGAAGCATTTGCTGTCGGTTGGGAGACAATAAAAAGAGCCGTATCGACGGCTCTTTTTGTAAAGTCCATAAAGGATAATGAGAGTTAAGGCAACTTAAAGAGCCGGATGCGAATTATTGTTCCAGCCGCGCCAGCAATGAGGATGTATCCCAGCGGCCGCCACCCAGTTTCTGCACTTCTTTATAGAATTGATCGACAAGGGCCGTCACAGGCAGCATTGCGCCATTGCGGTTGGCTTCATCAAGGCAGATGCTCAAATCTTTGCGCATCCAGTCAACGGCAAAACCGTGATTATATTCGCCCTGATCCATGGTTTTATGGCGGTTTTCCATCTGCCATGATCCGGCAGCACCTTTGGAAATCACTTCAATAAGTTTGCTGATATCAAGGCCGGCTTTTTTACCGAAATGAATGCCTTCTGCTAAGCCTTGAACCAGACCGGCAATGCAGATCTGGTTGACCATTTTGGCCAATTGTCCGGCACCGACAGGCCCCATCAAACCGACTGAACGGGCAAAGGCTTCAATCACTGGCTTGGCCGTGTTGAAATCATTTTCATCAGCACCCACCATAACGGTGAGTACACCATTTTCAGCGCCTGCCTGACCACCGGAAACAGGGGCATCCATAAATTTGAAACCGGCTTTTTGTGCAGCTTCTCCCAGTTCTCTGGCAATAGCTGCAGAAGCCGTGGTGTTATCAATGAAAAAGCCACCCTTTTTCATGGTCGAAAATGCACCATTTTCTCCTAATGTGACCGAGCGCAGATCGTCATCATTGCCAACGCAGGCAAAAACAAAATCAGCGTCTTTAGCTGCTTCGGCAGGCGTTGCAGCAAAGCTGCCGCCAAATTCTTTCGCCCATTTTTCAGCCTTCGCAGTGGTGCGGTTATAGACTGTTACCTCATGGCCACCTTTGTTTTTGAGGTGACCGGCCATTGGATATCCCATAACGCCAAGACCGAGATAAGCAACTTTTGCCATCATAAAAATCCTTTTAGAGCATTGCTTGCAAAACTGCGCAGCTACATTGCGCCGGATAATGCATCAAAACAAAAACTTATGAGCGCTTCCATCATGATATTGTCACTGGAAGCGCTCAGATACGGGTTGATTATTCAATGGTGGTCATAACGCGGTGGCGATAGGCAGGGCGTGCCTGCAACTGCTGATACCAGCGCTCTACGTTCGGCATAGACGGGCGATCAAGCTGCATGCCAAACCACAAATAGAGATTAACCCCAAGCGGGATATCGCCGATGCCAAAGGCTTTGCCCGACATCCACTCATTCTCGCCCAAATGAGCCTCGGCAATTTCGAGCACTTTGGAAAGCTCGGCAACAGATTGTGCCAGTAGTTTGGCATCACGCTGTTCTTCCGGCAGGCGCAAACCGTGCTGAATGATGGTTCGGAAATGCGGGGCAACGGAATTTGACGTCCAATCCATCCACTTTTCGGCAGAAGCGCGCTCGGCAGGGTTTTCAATCCAAAGGCTGCCTTTGCCATATTGTGCTGCCAGATAGCGCACAATCACATTGGATTCCCATAAGTAAAACGAGCCGTCTTCGAGTAGCGGCACTTTGCCGTTGGGATTGCGTTTCAGGAATTCAGGATTGTCCAGACCGCCATATTTGCCACCGGCGTGGATATATTCCACATCCTGACCGAGTTCTTCAGCCGTCCATAATGTCTTTTTGACATTGCCTGAATTATCGCGTCCCCAGATTTTCATTCTCTTCCCTTTGCATTTTGTCTGTCAGCCATCATCGGCACAGATCAGCGCTTCAAATGTCTGGTAATTCTGCGTTCAATCCATTCCCAAATATGACGCAATATTTCTACGATGATAAGATATAAAACAGCCGCCCACAGATATGTCTGGAAATCAAAAGTGCGCGAATAGGCACGTCTTGTTTCTCCCATCAGATCATAGACCGTGATGATAGCAACAATCGCGGAGCCTTTGATCATTAGGATGATTTCATTGCCATAAGGGCGCAATGCCACAATGAGTGCTTGCGGCAGAATGACCTTCCAGAATGTCACTCTCTTATTGAGGCCAAGTGCAGCTGCACCTTCCCATTGGCCAACGGCGACACTTTGAATAGCGCCCCGTAAAATTTCGGCCTGATAGGCGGATGTATTAAGCGTGAAGGCTAAGATGGCGCAGTTCCATGCATCGCGGAAAAACACCCAAAGGCCGACCTGTTCTAAAAACGGCCGGAATGTACCAAAGCCATAATAAATCAGAAACGCCTGTGCCAAAAGCGGTGTGCCACGGAAAAAATAGACATAGCCATAAGAAATCCGGCGCAGAAACTTGGAGTTTGACATACGCGCCGCCGCAACAGGCAGCGAAACCAGCGCACCCAAAACAATAGAGATAGCGACAAGCTTTAATGTGGTGAGGAGGCCAGACCAATAGCGCGGGCCATAGGTCTGTACCAGATCGATCTGCCATGAATTATAAAGATAGATGGCAAGACCGGCGAACATGATAAGCCAAAGGCCAACCAGTATATGGCCGGCGATGCGTGCCTTCGTCCAGCGCCGTTTCATTGCCGGTGGCTTTAAACATTCAACTTCAGTGCGTCTTAAAGCGGTGGAGGACATATGTTTGCTCATGCTGTGCCTCCCTTTTTATTATTGCTCGCCCAGTCACCAATCCGGTTGATGAAATAGGACGAAATAATCGCAAGGCCGAGATAAAGTAGGCAGGCAAGACCATAAAAGAGAAATGGCTCTTTGGTAACACGCGCGGCAATCTGGGTTTGACGAATAATATCTGAGAGCGAAATAACCGAGACTAGGGATGTGTCTTTGAGCAAAACAAGCCAGAGATTGGCAAGGCCGGGCAGGGCAATACGGATCAATTGCGGAAAAATGATCTTGCGCATGGTTTGCCATTTGGAAAGACCAATGGCATAGCCTGCCTCATATTGTCCGGCAGGAATGGCACGAAAAGCTGATAAAAACACTTCGCTCGAATAGGATGAGAAAACAAAACCCAGCGCCAGCATGCCGGCGGCAAAGGAATTGATTTCAATCTGAATATTCAGCCCAAGTGCGGCAGTAAGTTTTTGTACGCCAAGCGTGGCACCGAAATAAACCAGAAACAAAGTCAGGAGTTCGGGTAGTCCGCGGAAAATGGTTGTGTAAATATTTGAAGCCAGTCGCAAAGATGGTTCGGGCGATTGTTTGCCAAGAGCAATCAGAAAGCCAAGCGCAAGGCCAAGCGGCAGAGTAGCAACAGCCAGAGAAACAGTAATCACCAGACCAGATAAAATATTGCTGGCCCAGCCGTCAGGTCCAAAACTAATTAAACTTAAATAATAATCCATGCGCTTATGCGCCTTTTCTTTCTCAAATTATGCGTGGCCTGCATTGTTGTGCTTTCAGGCCGCGTTATGACTTTTACTGGTCTGCGTTTTAACAGATAAAATGGAAACGGCCTTTCTTGAGTTTGAAGAAAGGCCGTTCACTCATTGATTAGTTTTCTGCACCATAGGCATCAAACGCAAAGTACTTGTCGTTGATTTCCTTGTATTTGCCATTGGCACGAATGGCCTTGATGGCGGCAGAAAGCTTGTCTGCCAGTTCTGTATTGCCTTTTTTGACGGCAACACCGGCACCCGGACCATGAATTTCAATGACCGGCGGGAATGTGCCAAGCATCTTACAACATGCACCTTCTGGTGTTTCCAGCCACTGCGACAGGGTCACACTATCATCATTGACGGCATCAAGACGGCCATTGACGAGGTCAAGGCGATATTCTTCCGCTGTCGGATAGGCTTTGATTTCACTGTCCGTGAAGGTCTTTTCCGAGTAATTGGCGTGGGTTGTTGAAACCTGTACGCCGATTGTTTTACCGGCGAGATCTTCTTTGGTCATGCCGGTAATCGGGCTGTCTTTTGGCACAACAATGCCCGGAGGGGTATTATAATATTTACCGCTGAAATCGACCTGCTTTTTGCGCTCTTCGGTGATCGACATTGAGGCAATATAAGCATCGATCTTGCCAGCTTGCAGGCTCGGAATGGCACCATCCCATTCCTGTGTGACCATTTCACAATCGGCTTTCATTTCTTCACAAAGAGCAAGGCCGATTTCAACATCAAAGCCGGTGAGTTTACCGTCTGATGTGATGAAGTTGAATGGCGGGTAAGCGCCTTCAGAGGCGATTTTAATTTTCAGTGGTTCTTCCGCCGATGCGCTGGTGATGCCAGCTGCATTGAGGCTGAGTGCAAATGCAAAAGCCGAAACGGCGTAAGTCATACGTTTTGATAGACGCATTTTTCCCTCTTTATATTTGCAGCCTTTGTTTACGGTTGGTCGTATTTAAGGCCGTCGTTTATCATTGTTTTTGCACATATCTTCAGCTAGTGCGTAAAGCTGCCAGCCGAAAACATGTGTGAAGCATTTGCTTCTTATGGATTGATATTCCCATTATTTTCAGGAGAAAGGCAAGCCGTATTCAGTTTTTTCACTTTAAATAAAATTTAAAAAAAGCTTGGTGCAAATTTTTAAGCGAAATTGCGGTCAAAGTGCCGGGAAATAAGGCTTAAAAGCTGCTTTCTTGACGAGAAAATTTGCAAAATGATGATAGTCTAATACCAAAGACGTAGAGAGGATTTGTCTCAGTCAACAGATTAACTAGTATGTGGTGGCCGTCGCGGAATCAGCTCTTTTTCAATTCACAAAATCGCTCAATAAAATCAGCAACAGATGTGATGTCATCGAGTTGAAAAAGCGGTAAGTGGCCGGATTGTTTGAGATCAGATGCGCTTAAATCACTTGCTAAAGCAATGATGGTTTCATTCATCTCATAGATCGGCGCTTGTTTTTGGCTGGCTTGCCTGATCACCTCAAGCTTTGGATGGGTGCCTTGTTTGTACCCTTCCACCAGCACCAGATCAGCTGGTGATAAGCGCGTAAGAATATCATCCAAACAAGGTTCAGCGTCATCCATATTTTCATGGATGATCGCAAAGCGGCGGGATGAGACAACAGCCACTTCTCCGGCACCGGCTTTGCGATGGCGCCATGAATCGGTTCCCTCTATATCAATGTCAAAATCATGATGCGCATGTTTGATGGTGGAAACACGCCAGCCGCGTTGTGTCAGTTCACGCACCAGTTTTTCTGTCATGGTGGTTTTACCGGCGTTTTTCCAGCCGGTGATGCCAAAGACTGGTGATGTCGTCATTTTCGTATTCATCGGTTCAATTGTTTTTGCAATTCGCGTGCTTTGATAAGATCAGCCGGTTCGTTAATATTGAAAAATGGGTCATATATGCTGCCATCCGGCAGGGACTGAACGGGGAAGTCGGCTATCGTTTGCTTAATCGTCATAGCAAAACTAATGACGCTTGGCTTGTGGCTTTGGGCAAGCCAAGTGGATAGTTTTTCTGTCAGATTTGTACGCCACAGACCAAAAGTCGGGTGCGTTGCGCCATGAGAGGCGGCAAAGACGACATCACTTTGGGTGGCTTGTTGTTGGCTTAAAAGTTTTTCGAGCAGGTCACTTGGAATAAAAGGTGTGTCTGCTGCGGCGGTTACAACAAAAGCCTGATCTTTTGCATAATGCATCGCGGTGAGGATACCTGTAAGCGGGCTTGAATTATAGGCAAACTGGTCTGCAATAACGGGCAAACCAAATCGTGATAAATCGCTTTGATGCTGATTGCTGTTTAAAGCGATATGATCGGCTTGCATTTTTAAGCGCTCAATCAAATGGGCAATCACTGGCTTGTCATCCAGCAAATGCAAATATTTGTCTCCGGTCAGCCCTCCAGCTTGCATACGGCTTGAGCGGCCACCGGCAAGAATGACAACCGGTATATGGCGTGCTTGAATGTCATTCATGAAGGATCGATCCCCGTTGGAATGGAGGCAAGGGTGCTGCGTTGCTCAGCCCGTTTGTTCAGCACGCTTTCGCGGTAGATCATATAGACACCACTGCTCACCACAATCAGCGCGCCGATAATTGTCCAAAGGTCAGGCGGCTCACGGAAAATGACGGTGCTGAGAATGATTGCCCATAACAGGCTGGTATAACGGAAAGGGGAAACAAAAGAGATTTCTCCCTGACGCATGGCCATGATGATGAAGCTATAGCCAATCAGCAGCAAAACTGCCGCAATAATGCAGAGGAAAACACTGTTTACAGTTAAAGGTGTCCAGCCGCCCATCGGCATGATGATGGCAGCGCCTATCATCGTGGTAGCAACGGTTGTAAGCGTTGAGAGATAAAGTGTCGGCACTGTGTCGGGAACACGGCGCGTTGCAATATCGCGCACAGCAGCGGCCAAAACGCTTAAGAGCAAAAGCCCGATACTGGTGAGACCGGCAATTTCATTGCCGCCCGGACGAATGATAATCAACACGCCGACAAGACCAATGAGAATACATGTCCAGCGACGCCAGCCGACATGCTCCCGCAAAAACACTGCTGCACCGATGGTCACAAACAAAGGAACTGCCTGAAAGATGGAGGAGGCAAAAGCCTGTGAGACAAATTTAAGCACATAAATATAGGTGATGGCTGCAACGACTTCGGCGGCGACACGCAAGGCGACCATCGCGTTAAAGCCGATTTTCCGTAAGCTGCCCTGATACCATGCCAAAGTGGTGATAATGGCGGTGGCAAAGCAACCGCGCACCAACATATATTGGCCGCCATTCATCTCTTGCGCCAAGATTTTGGTGATACTGTCGCCGATGGTGAATAATCCCATCGCAATCATCATATAGATACCGGCACGCAAATTGGCAGAGTTTACCACGGCAAGGCTTTCATATTTATCATTATTATGGGTATTGGAAAAAGCAGAAACTTAACAAGTTCGGCGCGGAACCTATCCGCCGGTCATGCTCATATGTCTGGATAGTGCAGGGCGCTGATCGCGCCGGTCGATGATAAAATCATGCCCCTTCGGCTTACGGGAAATTGCTTCATCGATAGTGCGGCTGAGAAGTGCATTGCTTTCGGAAGCACGAAGCGGCTCGCGCAAATCAGTTGCATCTTCCTGACCTAAACACATGAACAGCGTGCCGGTGCAGGTAATGCGCACGCGATTGCAGCTTTCACAGAAATTATGGGTCAACGGGGTAATAAAGCCAAGTTTGCCGCCAGTTTCTGCAATCTTGTAATAACGGGCAGGGCCGCCGGTGCGATAGCTTAGCGGCGTAAGCGTAAATTCCGATTGCAGATCTTGCCTCACCTTGGAGAGCGGCAGATATTGGTCGGTGCGATCAATATCAATCTCGCCGAGCGGCATGGTTTCAATCAGTGTCATATCCATGCCGCGCCCATGTGCCCATTGAAGCATGGATGGAATTTCAAACTCGTTGAAATCTTTCAGGGCAACCGTGTTGAGCTTGACATGCAAGCCGGCTTCTAGGGCTGCATCAATGCCATTGAGCACCTGCTCAAGCTTGCCCCAGCGGGTGATCTGTTGAAACTTATCATGGTCTAGCGTGTCGATGGAAACATTGATGCGCTGAACGCCGCATTCTTTCAATTCCCGTGCAAAACGCGATAATTGCGAGCCATTGGTGGTGAGTGTCAGCTCTTCGAGTGCGCCGCTTTCTAAATGGCGGGAAAGCTCGCGAATAAGATGCATGATGTTTTTACGCATCAAAGGTTCACCACCGGTAAGCCTTAGTTTTTTGACGCCTTTGGCTATAAATGTGCTGCAAAGACGGTCTAATTCTTCCAGCGAGAGCAGGTCTTTGCGCGGCAGAAAGGTCATATGTTCTGCCATGCAATATGTGCAGCGAAAATCACATCTGTCTGTCACCGAAACGCGCAAATAATTGATGACCCGCTCAAACGGATCAATCATTGGCGCATAAGGCTCAAAATCAGCTGTTTTTTTCACGTCCTGCATTGAAAAGCTCATTATTATTATGCTTCGCCCTCATATTCAGAGATAAGACTTCTAAGCTTCGCTGTCCAGCAATCAAAATGGTTTGATCATGACTTATCGCAAGCGCGTGCTATTGCCTTGTGATTGATGAGAATTGCGCGTAAATCTTGACGCAAGAGCAAAGGCATTAAAGGAGCAGTTTTGTGAGTGATATCTGGCCGGTGGAGTTGCGGGTTTCACAAGACCGCACTGAGCTGAACATCAGCTTTGATAATGGCAGTTCTTATGTGCTTCGTGCTGAAATGTTGCGGGTCTTATCACCTTCGGCAGAAGTGCAGGGACACACGCCGGAACAACGCAAAACCATTGGCGGCAAGCGCAATGTGACGATCAGCCGGATCGAGCCGATTGGTAATTATGCTGTGCGTATTGTTTTTGATGACAGGCATGATAGCGGCTTGTTTACATGGAATTATCTGCACAAACTGGGTGCCGAGCATGATGCGCTTTGGCAGGCTTACTTGGCTGAATTGGCAGAAAAAGGCTTGTCGCGCGATTCCCGATTTTAATGAAAAAAGCCGGAAATTTCTTTCCGGCTTTTTTGATGTTGTTTTATAAAAATATTAGCTGAGGTTCAGCTCTTTAAAGAAGTCGTTGCCCTTGTCATCAATGACGATGAAAGCAGGGAAATCGACAACCTCAATGCGCCAGATGGCTTCCATGCCGAGTTCCGGATATTCAACCACTTCGACTTTCTTGATACAGTCTTGAGCCAGGCGTGCGGCAGGGCCGCCGATGGAACCAAGATAAAAACCGCCATGTTTGCCGCAAGCATCACGCACCTGACGGGAACGGTTACCCTTGGCAAGCATGACCATTGAGCCGCCAAAAGACTGGAACTGGTCAACATAAGAGTCCATACGTCCTGCCGTGGTCGGGCCAAAGGAGCCGGAAGCATAACCGGTCGGGGTCTTGGCAGGGCCTGCATAATAGATCGGATGGTTTTTGAAATATTCCGGCATGCTTTCGCCGTTTTCCAACCGTTCACGGATTTTAGCATGTGCCAAATCGCGCGCAACAATGATAGAGCCGGACAGGGAAAGCTGTGTCTTTACAGGATGTTGCGATAATTCTTTTAAAATTTGGTCCATCGGCTGATTAAGATCAATTTTCACCACATGGGATGAAAGCTTTTCCTCATCAATCTCAGGCATATATTGTGCCGGATTAGTTTCCAGCTGCTCAAGGAAGATGCCTTCCTTGGTGATTTTAGCTTTTGCCTGACGGTCAGCCGAGCAGGAAACACCAAGGCCGATTGGCAGTGATGCACCGTGGCGTGGCAGGCGGATAACGCGTACATCATGGCAGAAATATTTGCCGCCGAACTGCGCGCCCACTCCAAGCGACTGGGTCAGTTTATGAATTTCTTTTTCCATTTCCAGATCACGGAAAGCGTGGCCGGTTTCGGAGCCTTCAGTTGGCAACTCATCCAGATAGCGTGTGGAGGCAAGCTTCACGGTTTTCAGGTTCATCTCGGCAGATGTGCCGCCGATAACAATCGCCAGATGGTAAGGCGGGCAGGCCGCGGTGCCGAGGGTCAGGATTTTCTCTTTCAGAAACTCGATCATCCGGTCATGGGTGAGGAGGGATGGCGTGCCCTGAAACAGGAATGTTTTATTGGCCGAGCCGCCGCCTTTGGCAACAAACAGGAACTTATAGGCATCGTCGCCTTCCTGATAAATGTCGATTTGTGCAGGCAGGTTGTTCTTGGTGTTCTTTTCTTCAAACATTGAAATCGGCGCAAGCTGGGAGTAGCGCAGATTTTTCTTGTTGTAAGCATCCAAAACACCGGCGCCCAATGCATCGGCATCGCCGCCTTCTGTCCAGACGCGACGGCCTTTTTTACCCATAATGATTGCCGTGCCGGTGTCTTGACACATTGGCAAAATGCCGCCCGCAGCAATATTGGCGTTTTTCAAAAGGTCGTAAGCGACGAAACGGTCATTGTCAGTGGCTTCCGGATCTTCCAGAATATTGGCCAGCTGTTTGAGGTGGCTCGGGCGCAGCAGATGGTTGATGTCTGAAAAAGCGGCTTCCGACAACAGGCGCAAGCCTTCTTCCTCGACGGTCAGGATTTCCTGACCTTTGAATGTTTCGACCGAAACATAATCGGATGTCAGTTTGCGATATTCAGTTTTGTCTTCACCGAGCGGAAAAAGATCGGCGGCGCTTAACTCAGCCATCATATACCTCACCTTATGCGCCTCATTATTAAACATTGAGGCTTTGCAATATGTGCCGCTTTTAGCCCGTCATGCCCAATAATCCACTGCGGCAGATTGCGCCTGCACCATTCGTGAACAAAAAATCGCGGGTATATTTGTTGGTGGGGCGCTTCTGTTAAACGTTTCTATACGGGATGAGGCATAAAATACCGGATGTGGGCTTACAGTGTTGCGCTGACAAAATATGATAAAGCAGGCAGGCATTTGATGACGAAGAATTACTCCCGACAGAAAATCTATCTGAAGCAATCACTCGCAAAAGCGGGGTTGTTGGCGGGCTTTATTGTCAGTGCATCCTTGTCGGTGACTGAAGTACAGGCTGCCAACACTTTGATGGAGCTTTTTCAAAAGAAAAAGGCGCCAGCAGTAGAAACGGTGCAGCCAGCACCACAGGCACCTGCTGTCAGAAAAAACATTCCTGCCACACAGGCGGCTAAACTGGCGGCACCGGTTGCCGCACCTGTCAAAGCGGTGAAAGTTTCCGGGCCTCAGATTTATGATTACAAGACTGATAAACTTGTTCGCATTGATTTATCCAAGATTAATGAGCCGGTAACAAGTGCTGCGGCTGATGTGGCTTTGGTGACACCTGCCAGTGAAACGCAGACCGATGCAACGCCTGTCGTTGAGGATAAACTCTATAACGAATTGAAGGGCTCTTTTGCCTCAACACGTATCATGGCGGAAAAGCCGATTGCTGAAGCTGTCGCTGATTTTTATATCAATCAGCAGCGCTTGCTTTGGGTGGATGAAAATGGCGCAACAGCGCGCGCCGAAAAACTTTTGGCGTTTTTTGATAATGCTGATGAAGACGGTTTGAACCCAAAAGATTATGCCGTTGAAGAAATCGGTCTGACAACCGCTGACAGTAATGA
>JAEWHQ010000205.1 GCA_023387715.1 Pseudomonadota bacterium
CCCGTGAGGATGGCGGGGCAGTAATTGGCCGCTATGCAATTGCCCGTTATAATCTGGAAACTATCGGTCGCCCGAACCATGCTGGTGCTTTTTTGAAAGACGGGCGCTCGGCCATTCGTTTGATGGCTGAAAAAATAATGGAAATCGAAGATCTGACCACGGATGATTGTACATTTTCGGTTGGTGTTATCCATGCCGGACAGTGGGTCAATTGCGTTTCCTCCAATTGTAAGGCCGAAGCCTTGAGCATGTCCAAAACGCAGCAAAATCTTGATGAAGGTGTTGCCCGTATTATGGCGCTTGGCGGCACGAAAAACGATGTGGAACTGATCGTTACCCGCGGCGTGACGCGGCCGGTTTGGAAGCCGGATCAGCCGCAAGATATGAAGCTTTTCCATTTTGCCAATGAAATTGCCAAAGAAATCGGCTTTACCATGAGCTATCAGAGTTTTGGTGGCGGGTCTGATGGCAATTTTACCGGCGCTTTGGGTGTGCCGACGCTGGACTCCATCGGGGTGCGCGGTGCTGGATTGCATACATTGGGCGAGCATATTTTCGAAGATAGTCTGGTTGAGCGTGCGCGTCTCCATGCAGGGTTGTTTTTAAACCTTGAATAAAGTCAGATAAGAACGGTTCGGATTATGAAAATCCGAACCGTTTTTTTACTATTTCCAGACATTGAGTTGCATGGAAATAATTGGAGAATATCTATGTCCGGCGCGATCAATTTAGCCGCAGCCCGCGTTAAGGGTTTGCAAGACGATGTCACGATTAATGTGGATCAATGGGGCGTTGCGCATATTGTTGCGCAAAATCTGCATGATCTGTTTTTTGCGCAAGGCTGGAATGCAGCGCGTGATCGTCTTTGGCAAATTGATCTGGCACGTAAACGCGGCCTTGGCCTGTTAGCACGTGATTTTGGTCCTGGCTATCTGGAGCAGGATAAAGCCGCAAGACTGTTTCTTTATCGCGGTGACATGCAGCCTGAATGGCAGGCATATGGAGAAGATTCTGAAGAAATTTGCACAAGTTTTGCGCAAGGGATCAATGCTTATGTTGATGGTTGCCTGAGCGGTGAAAACGAATTGCCGCCGGAGTTTATTCTGCTTGGCACCAAGCCCGATCATTGGGCGGCAGAAGATGTGGTGCGCGTGCGCAGCCACTCGCTGGTAATGAATGCTACTTCCGAATTAACCCGCGCAAAAGTGATGGCAGCAGCGGGCACAGAACTTGGTGCGAAACTCGATTTATTGCGCAAACAACTGGTGCTCGGCAATGTGCCGCAGCCGGTTGAGGGTTTGGATCCGGCCGTTGTCACAGACAGGGTTTTGCGTGATTTCCGTCTGGCGGTTAGTCCGGTTAATTTCTCGAAAGAGCGCCTTGCGGTAACGCTTGATGAAGCACGTTTTTGGACGGCTGTGACACCGGCGGGTGAAATTGATCGTGCGCCTTTTGAGGAAGGCTCCAACAATTGGGCTATTTCGGCAGATAAAACCGCAACTGGTCGACCGATTTTGGCGCTTGATCCGCACCGCACTCATGTTTTGCCATCCATCCGCTATGTGGTTCATTTGACCATGCCGGGGCTGGATGTGATAGGTGCCGGTGAACCAATGGTGCCGGGCATTTCGATGGGGCATAATGGTACTGCCGCTTTTGGCCTGACAATTTTTGGTGCCGATCAGGAAGATATTTACGTCTATGACACCAAAGAGGGCGCACCGGATCAATATGTCTATGGCGATAGTTTTGAAACTGTAACCACAATTGCAGACACTATTCCGGTTAAAGGTCACCCTGATCAGAAGGTGGAATATAAATTCACCCGTCACGGCCCTGTGCTTTATGAAGATAAAGCCAATAACCGTATTTTTGCATTGCGCACAGTGTGGATGGATGCAGGCATGGCGCCTTATATGGCCAGCCTTTCGGTTATGCGTGCCAAAACCTATGCCCATTATGTCAAAGCCTTGGAAGGCTGGGGCTGCCCGTCGGTCAATCATATCTATGCCGACACGGCCAATACGATTGCATGGAAACCATCGGGTGCCACGCCAATTCGTGACAATTGGGACGGTCTTTTGCCGGTTCTCGGGCATGGTCAATATGAGTGGAACGGCTATCTGGCGCCGGAAGCGGGGCCTGTTGCGGTTAATCCGTCATGCGGTTTTGTAGCAACTGCCAATGCTTTGAATATTCCGGCAGAATGGACAGCCAATAATCCGGCTATCGGATATGAATGGGCAGATAGCAGCCGTCAGGATACACTATATCGGGAATTGGGTCGTGATGAGCCAATTACACTGGCTGATTGCGTGGATTTGCAGGTTTCGACTTTCTCGCCAATTGCTGCCCGTGCGCTGAAGCGCCTTCATGCTTTTTTCAAAGCGGATGATGCCCATGAGGCATGGCAGATTTTGCGCGATTTTGACGGCAATCTGGTTGCCGGTTCACCTGCATCGGCCTTATTTGAAGTTTGGTTCAGCAAGCATTTAGGCAAATTGGTTGCCAAGTGCGAAGGCGCAACGCCTGAAGTCATGGCTTTGCTGATGCCATTTGATTCACAAAATGTCGTTGGCTGGTTGGAAAAAGCTGATGTAACTGCTGAATTGACCGCCGATATTCAGGAAAGCCTGAGCAATGCGATGGCTGAGTGCCGCAGTTTCATGGGTGATGATGCGAGCCAGTGGAGCTGGGGCTCAATCCATAAGCTTGAATTGCGCCATCCGCTTCAGTCATTGACAGAAAACAACTGGTCAATGGATGCCGTGCCAGTGGGCGGCAGCAGTTCGGCGCTCAATTTAGCCAATTATCGCTTGAGTGATTTTTCGGTGACATCAGGCCCGTCTGTTCGCATGGTCATTGATGTGGGCGCTTGGGACAACAGCTTGTTTGTTAATAATCCGGGACAGTCGGGCGTGCATCAGTCTGAGCATTATGGCGACTTGTTGAAAAACTGGCATGAGGCCAAACATGTGCCGCTGGTTTATTCCCGCGAAGCGGTTGAAAAAGCAACGACGATGCAGATTAAACTGACAGCGCAATAAAACAAATTTCTGGTCTGGGACAGGCACAACTAGCGTTGTATTTGCCCCAGATCGCGCAAATATTGCGCTTCAATCTCGCTTAAAACGGCATATTCTTTGGCCATAAAATCCAAGAGTTTACGAACAGAGGGCAAGAGGCCGCGCCGTGAAGGAAAGACCGCATGGACGATGCCCGCACGCGGTGTCCATTGTGGCAGAATATCAATAAGCCTGCCCGCCTTGAGATCATCATGCACCATGATTGTCGGTAATTGACACACGCCGACACCGGCAAGGGCGGCATGTTTGAGTGTCACCATATCTTCTGTGACGAGACGTGGCGCATAAGGGATTTTGATGCTGGCGCCATCGGGGCCGTCAAGGCACCATGTATGTTCGCCCTGCGTTGGCCCCCATGCAAAACTTGGCATAACCGAGAGGTCGGCAGGCACCATCGGACGTGCCATGCAATGCGCCAAAAGATCGGGGCTGGCCACAAGCCTTTGGGTGCTGCTGCCAAGATTGCTGATGATAAGATCGCTGTCTTCCAGCGGTTGAAACCGCACACGAAATACCAGATCATATCCTTCGCGGATAACGTCAACACGCCGGTTGGTGTTATCGAGGATGATGTTCACTTTCGGATATTGCGCCATAAAACGCGCCGTAATTGCGCCGATCTGCAAATAGAGCAGTGAAGGCGGGCAGTTGATTTTAATCGTGCCCTGCGGCTCTGAATGGACACGGTGAATAACATCGCGTGCCGCATCGGCCTCAATCACCATAGCTTTGCAGTGATGGTAAAATTCCTGCCCGATATCGGTGACGATAAATTGTCGGGTGGAACGCTGGATCAGGCGAACACCGAGGCTTTCTTCCAACAGACCAATACGACGGCTTAACCGTGAACGCGGCAGGCCGAGTTTGCGCGCTGCTGCCGAAAAGCCGTTCTGCTCCACCACATCCACAAATAAACGAAAATCATTGAGGTCTTGCATTCTCAGGTCTCGATCCAGTGATTGTCCTATTTTTAGGATAGTGATGCGTGATTTCGCTGGCTACTCAATCTTTTGTCGCAGGAATATATCTGTTGCAACAGATGAACAAGCAGTTTGGCTTGCAGGAGAAATGATGTGAGAAAAGTTATTGGAATTTATAACAGTCCGGCACAACACTGGGTTGGCAATGGTTTTCCGGTACGCACCATGATGTCTTATGGCACGATGGGCGAGCATATCAGCCCTTTTCTGCATTTGGATCATGCAGGGCCAATGGAATTTAGCCCAACCTCAGAGACGCGCGGCGTGGATGCTCATCCGCATCGCGGCTTTGAAACCGTGACGATTGTTTATGACGGTGAAGTGGAGCATCGGGATTCGACCGGTGCGGGTGGCATTATCGGTGCAGGTGATGTGCAGTGGATGACGGCAGCAGCCGGTATCATGCATGAGGAGTTTCACTCACCTGCTTTTGCTACTCGCGGCGGCTTGTTCAATATGGTGCAGCTTTGGGTGAATTTGCCTGCAAAAGATAAAAATGCCGATCCTGCTTACCAAACCCTTTTGAATGCCGATATTCCGTCGGTTGAATTGCCGCAAAAAGCCGGTCGCTTACGAGTGATTGCCGGAGATTATCACGGTCATCAAGGGCCGGCACGGACATTCTCACCGATCGATCTTTGGGATGTGAGCCTCACGCAAGGTAAATATACCACTTTGGATTTGCCGGTTGGTCATACGGCTGGCTTGGTGATTTTAAAGGGCGAGATAACCATTAACGGTAATACGCAAGCGCATACCGGCCAGTTCGTGCTGCTGGATCAGACTGGCTTTGATTTCAATATGGAAGCGATGAGTGATGCTTCGGTGCTGGTGTTAAGCGGTGAACCTTTAAACGAACCTGTAGCCATGCGCGGGCCTTTTGTCATGAACACGGCGGCCGAGTTGCAGCAGGCTTTTGTTGATTTCAGAGCGGGCAAGTTCGGCACTATTCCGGCTTAAGCTTTTCAATTTCTAACCCCCCGATGAGGCCAGCTTTCTGCCGCTGTCTTTTCATCTTTCAAATGTGCAGATCAAACAGAGGTGTAACAATGTCAAAGACCTATAACCGTATCGACAAAGATAATGCTGCTATGCTGCTGGTGGATCATCAGTCCGGCCTGTTGTCACTGGTGCGTGATATCGACCCTGACAAATTCCGCAATAATGTGTTTGCGGTTGCTGATATTGCCCAATATTTCAACCTGCCAACCGTGCTGACCACCAGTTTTGAAGATGGCCCGAATGGCCCTCTGCTGCCGGAGCTGCATGAAAAACTGCCTGATGCAGCCTTTATCCCGCGCCCTGGCCAGATCAATGCCTGGGACAATGAAGATTTCGTCAAAGCGGTCAAAGCAACCGGCAAAAAACAACTGATTGTTGCAGGTGTGGTGACGGAAGTTTGTGTGGCATTTCCGGTGCTTTCAGCGCTTGAGGAAGGCTATGAGGTTTTCGTGGTGACGGATGCCTCCGGCACATTTAATGAAATGACCCGTCATGCAGCATGGAGCCGTATGGAACAGGCCGGTGCACAGCTGATGTCATGGTTTGGTCTTGCATGTGAGTTGCACCGTGACTGGCGCAATGATGTGGAAGGTCTGGGCACTTTGTTTGCCAATCATATTCCTGATTATAAAAACCTGATGGACGGCTATGCCCGCGCTCAGGCAAATGCCAAAGCTTAATCAGTCATAGGGTAAACCCTGTTCTGAGTGATAAATTACGGGCTGTTTTTGCAGCCCGTAACCGGCTTTGAACGACAGACTGAATATTATGAATGGATGTGTGTTATGCCACCAAAGATAGCCGCTGCTATTGCCACCATTTTATGGGGCTTTACCTATATTATTACCGTTACCATGCTGCCGCAAAACCCGATGTTTATTGCAGCGGTTCGTGCCGCAGGGGCTGCCATTCCGCTTTTGTTGCTCGCGCGCGAATTTCTGCCGCGTGAATGGTGGTTTAAAATCATTGTGCTCGGCACTTTAAACTGTGGTCTGTTTTTTGGTTTGTTGTTTATTGCGGCCATCAGATTGCCCGGTGGCGTGGCGGCAACATTTCAGGCGCTGGGGCCGTTGTTTATGGTGTTGCTTGCCTGGCCGATGCTGGGTTTCAAACCATCAAGGCTCAAGATTGTTGCTGTGGCTTTGGGTGCCATTGGTGTGGCGATGATTGTGCTCAAAGGGGATACTTCGATCGACCTTTGGGGTGTTGCAGCCGCCCTTGGTTCGGCTCTTTCCGTCGCTATTGGCGGCTTGCTGGTCAATAAATGGGGACGGCCAAAATCGCTGTTGGCTTTTACCGGCTGGCAATTACTGGTCGCAGCTATCGAGCTTTCGCTTGTCGCTATCTGGCTTGGTGATATTCCGTCAAGTCTGGATCTGACCAATATTGCCGGACTGGCGATTGTCGCCTTGTTGTTGACAGCCGTTACCTTTGTTTTGTGGTTCAAAGCCATTCAGGGCGCTGGTGCGGCGGCTATTGCACCACTGTTTTTGCTCACCCCGCTGACGGCTTTTGTACTTGATGCCATCTTCCGCGGTGTTGTGCCTTCATGGATGCAAGCAGCAGGTGTGGCTATCGTAATCATCAGCCTTCTTTACAGTCAGTATATTGACCGTAAAGCACTGGCTCCACGCTGAAATTCACACGGCTTTGTTGACAATCTGTCTTCAATATCAACCCGTTAAATCGCAACCACAAACACTATATAAAGCTTAACAAAAGGCGCTTGCCGCCATTTCATATTTGACTGCGTTTACGCAGCTAGCAATAGACAGGTGTTATTATGCAGTTTGGAATTTTTACTGTCGGTGATCTGACAACGGATCCAACCAACAATCATACACCAACCGAGCATCAGCGCCTCAAAGCCATGATGAAATATGCTTTGAAGGCCGAGGAGGTTGGTTTGGATGTGTTTGCCACCGGTGAACACCACAACCCGCCATTTGTGCCTTCATCGCCGACAACGATGCTGGGCTGGATTGCGGCCAAAACCAGCAAAATTCAGCTGACCACCGCGACAACCCTGATCACCACCAATGATCCGGTGAAGATTGCCGAAGATTTTTCTGTTCTTCAGCATCTGGCCGATGGTCGTGTGGATCTGATGATGGGGCGCGGTAATACGGGGCCGGTTTACCCGTGGTTCGGTAAGGATATCCGTCAGGGTATTCCGATGGCGATTGAAAATTATCATCTGCTGCGCCGTTTGTGGCGTGAAAAGGTGGTGGATTGGGAAGGCCAGTTCCGCACACCGCTGCGTGGTTTCACACTGGCACCGGCACCGCTTGATGATACGCCGCCATTTGTCTGGCACGGTTCTATTCGTAGTACCGAAATTGCCGAACAGGCTGCATTCTATGGAGATGGCTTTTTCGCCAATAATATCTTCTGGAACAAAGAACATACCGAGCAGATGATTAATCTTTATCGATCGCGTTTTGAGCATTACGGCCATGGCAGTGCTGATCAGGCAATTGTCGGTCTTGGTGGTCATGTGTTCATGCAGAAAAATAGTCAGGACGCGGTTGCGAAATTCCGTCCTTACTTTGATAAAGCGCCGGTTTATGGCCATGGCCCTTCGCTGGAAGAGTTCACAGAAATGACCCCGCTGACCGTTGGTTCGCCGGAACAGGTCATTGAACGCACATTGAGCTTTGCGGATTATGCCGGTCATTATCAGCGTCAGCTCTTCCTGGTTGATCATGCTGGTCTGCCGGAAGAAATGGTGCTGGAGCAAATCGAACTTTTGGGCACGGAAGTTGTTCCGGTTCTGCGTAAAGAGTTTGAGGCGCGCCGTCCGGCACATATTCCAAGTGACCCGCCGAGCCATGCCAGCTTGAAGGCACAAGGCGAGAACGGAAAACACCGCAAGGTTATTCCGGTTGAAACAGGCAAAGAGACAAAGTGATGTCTTTGTCTTTTTAAAAGGCGCAATTAATTATCGTGACGGGAGGTAAGCTTCCCGTCACCTGATTTTCAGGAGGCCAGAATGGCACGAGAGATTATTGTTATCAGTGCAGGCTTGTCACAACCTTCATCCACGCGCTTGCTCGCAGATCAGATTACCGAGGCCGTGCGTGCACAGGTTGGCGCGCGCGGTGAAGAAGCACAAATTGAGGTGATTGAGCTGCGCGAGCTTGCCATTGAGCTGGCAACAACAATGACAACCGGTGGCATCCCGACCCTGCGTTTGTCTGAAGTGAAGAATAAAGTCTCTGCCGCTGATGGATTGATCGCGGTTACACCGGTTTTCTCCGCAAGCTATAGCGGTTTGTTCAAAATGCTTTTTGATGTGCTGGACACGGATGCCCTTAACGGTATGCCGGTGATTATTGCCGCCACTGCCGGAACGGCCAGACATTCGCTGGTGCTTGATCATGCATTGCGGCCGCTCTTTAGCTATTTGCGTGCCGTTATTATGCCGACAGGTGTGTTTGCGGCCACAGAAGATTTTGGCGGCGGTGAAGCGGGCAAAGATTTGGCGCGCCGCATCCAGCGTGCAGCAAGCGAATTTACCGCGCAAGTGGTGACAGAAAAAACCGGTGTCGGTGGTTTTGTGCCCAATCTTGCCGATCAGCGGACACGCAAATCCGGAGTGGCGCTTGATAATAAAATTACGCCTTTTGCCCAATTGCTGCAAGGGCATACGGGCGTCAAAGAAAATATCTGAGATGATCCGATCCGACAGGCTGGCGGTCTATAATCAAGCTGCCAGCCTGATTTAGCGCAACAACAAGCCATCATTGCTAAATGGTGTTTTTTCTGCTCCAAAGGAATATGAAAAAATGGAACGCTGGCGCAATCTTGGCACTCGCGTGATTAATTTGAACGTGCTGGAATTGTTGTGACTTTTCGTTTTGTACATGCTGCCGATATTCATCTGGATTCACCGCTGCGCTCGCTTGCATTGCGCAATAGCGAATTGGCGGAACTGATCGGCAATGCCACACGTCAGGCCTTTGTGCGTATTATTGATTTATGTATCGCGCAAAATGTCGATGCTTTGCTCATTGCCGGTGATCTCTATGATGGTGACCAGACATCGATGAAAACCGCGCGCTTTTTGCATGAGCAATTAAAGCGGCTGGATGATGCAAAAATCAGCACATTTATCATTCGCGGCAATCATGATGCTTTATCGCGTATTACCAAAGAACTGGTATTGCCTGAAAGTGTTAAACTGTTTGGCGGGCGGGCGGAAATGGTCGAAATTGATCATGCCGACACGCCTTTTCCGATTTGCATTCATGGTTTAAGTTTTGCGCAAGCCCACGCGCCGGATAGTTTACTGCCTAAATATAAGCAGCCGCAGGCCGGTGCCTTCAATATCGGTCTTTTACATACCAGTCTGGCCGGAAGCGAAGGCCATGATCTTTATGCGCCATGCAGTATCAAAGATTTGCAGGAAAGCGGTTTTCAATATTGGGCATTGGGGCATATTCACAAACGCAGCATTGTGGAAGGTGCTTGTGCCATCGTGATGCCGGGCATGCCGCAGGGGCGCGATATTAATGAGGCCGGTGCGAAATCTGTAAGCCTTGTCACCGTCAATCATGATCGCTCGATTGAAATTGTTGAGCATGTCACCAGTATCGCGCAATTTGAACGCCTGACGATCAATGTCAGTGGTCTTGTGGAGTGGCCGGAGCTGGTGCAATTTATCGGTGCAGCTTTACAGCAAAATGCAGGCAATGTAATTGCTGAACATGGGGTTTTCCGTGTGCTTTTGACCGGACAAACGGCACTTGCATGGCGTATTCGCCGCGATGCGGATTTGCTGATGGAAGAGTTGCAGGCCAAGGCTATGTCCATCGGGCAGACATGGATTGAAAAGCTTGAAATTGCCTGTGAGCCGCTGGCTGAAAATCTCAGTTCCAAGAGTGATCCGTTACATGATCTTTATCATCTGGTGCATGAGGATGTATTGTCCACGCCAGCTTTTCAGGCGGATGCACAAAAGATTGCCGAAGAACTGAAAGCGCAATTGCCGCCCGAATGTCGCGATATATTCGGGCAGGATGAAGCAGAGTTTCAAGCTATCATTGATGGGTTGGTAAAAGTGGGTGCGGAGAATGTTATCGCACGGCTTCAATCTGATGAGAGTGAGGTTTAAAAAATGCGATTACAGCGATTTGACCTCACCCGTTATGGCAAATTTACCGATAAACAGATCGAATTTGGTGAAAAAACGGACAAAAAACCGGATTTTCACATCATTTATGGGCCAAATGAAGCAGGAAAATCGACGCTTTTTTCAGGTCTGTTGGATTTGATCTTCGGAATTGGTGCGCAAAGCTCTTATAATTTTATTCATCCTTATAACACGATGCAGCTTGGCGGGCTGGTTGAGGTTAATGGTGAGGCAAGGGAATTTGTCCGCATCAAACGGCCAAATAATAGCCTGCTGGACGGGCAGGGGCGGCCACTGCCGGAAAGCGCTATTCGGGCAGATATTGGCGCGATTGAACGCGACAGCTATCGCACGATGTTTTCATTGAATGATGAAACGCTGGAACAGGGCGGGGAGAATATTCTTGCCAGCAAGGGCGACCTTGGCGAATTGCTTTTTTCGGCCAGTGCCGGCTTGGCGCAACTAAGTAATAGGCTGACGGATCTGCGCAGTGAAGCGGATTTGTTTTACAAGTTTCGTGGCCGTAACAGCCAGCTGCAAGCTTTAAAAGCCCAATTGGCTGATCTAAAAGCTGAGCGCGAACAATTTGATGTTTTTGCTGCTGATTTTGCCCTGCTGGTTAAGAACCGCGATCAGGCGACGCAGCAATATGAAGAGATTAATGGTGAGCGTAATGTCATGCGCTTGCGCATTGCAGCGCTCGAAAAACAGCTCAATGCTTTGCCGCGTCTTGCCAGTTTGAAGCGTTTGCGTGAACGTCTGGCACCATTGCAATATTTGCCTCAGCCGCCTTATGACTGGACAGCGGAAGTGCGGGAATTGCAGGGTCAAGAGATTGAGTTGCGGGTGCAACTGCAATCTTTGTCAGATGAAATGGAACGTCTGCGCCATCAGATTGATGCGATTGAAGTGGATGAAAATGCGCTTCCACTGGCTGGCCGGATTGCAGAACTGGAAGACTTGCGCGCGCGCTTTTTAACGGCTGCCAAAGACCTGCCCGAACGCCATCTGGAAGCGCGCGAAGTGCAGGGCGTGCTGCAAGGTATCTTGCGCCGGTTAGGGCGTGAAAATGAAAAAGACCCGCAAAATCTGGTTCTGTCTGCCCGTATAACCGGTCAGTTTACTGGTTTGATTGAAGCGCGCTCCGGCCTCGATAGTGAACTGAAAGCGGCAGAAGCAGAATTATTACATGCTGAGCAGCAGGCAAAGCTTTTAAAGGCCCAAAACAAAGAGGCTTTGGGTGAAGATCAGGCATTGCAACTGGATGGTGCTTTGAGCCATGAGCTCGATGCTTTGACAGCACGTTTGCGGGTTTTAGATTTTCACACTCGCCAGCAGGGTCTGAGAGAAAACCTGACTGATCTACAAGGTGCATTTGAAACGCGGCTTGGTGATTTACGCCCCTATAATGAAGGTGCTGAGCGCTTGGCAGAGATGCTTGTGCCGGATCAGAGCCAAGTGCAGCATTGCAAGGCAGAGATAGCCGCCCAAAAAGATCAGATCAAACATTGGGCGCATGAGGCGGCACGGTTAAGCAACCGTTTGGCACAGTTGCAGAGCGAAAAAGATGCACTCTCCTTAAGTCAGGGAATCGTCGATGAGAGCGCAGCTATTGCCATTCGACGTGCGCGGGACGAGGCATGGATTGCGCATCGCAAACAATTAGATCAGGGGTCGGCGGATCATTTTGAGCATGTGTTGCGACAAGATGATCAGGTGCAGGTAAGCCGCATTTCGCAGCTGACTGCACTGACCAAATTGCAGCAATTAACCCATGACCATAAGCTGACAGAAGATGATCTGACGCGGGCAGAAACGGCACGTGAAAATGCTGAAAAAACACTTGCCCTCTTGATGCAGCAGGTTCACGGCTTTGTTGAGAAAATGTCGCCCTCATTGGTCAGTTTTCTGAATATTGATAATTTTGAAGAGTGGCTGGCGCGCCGCGCTCAAGCCTTGGACTTGCGTGAGAAAATGCTGGGCGCGCAACGCAAATTAGATGTGGCACTTGATGATGAGGCTCAAGCGATCAACTCTTTGCAAGTGCTGTTGGAACGCAGTGGCTTTGTTTTTAAAACGGGCGAAAAACCATCCTTGCAAAGCCTCATTGCAACAAGCGCTGATTTGATGGGGCGCAAAGCTGAATGGCAAAAACTGCAGGCAGCTGTGGCCAAATCGGCTGAAGAGTTGCAACGCCGCGAACATGCTTTCAATGCGGTGAAGCAGGCTGCTCATCAATGGCAACAACAATGGCAGGAACTTTGTGCAGCTTGCTGGCTGGGGCAAAGCGGAGAACCTGTTGATCTGAGCACCGTGCGCGAGATTTTGCCTTTGATGCGCGAGCTTGAGACTGCGCTGGAAAAACAAAATTCGCTGGCTGACCGTATCAACAAGATGGAAGAAGATCAGCAGCAATTCCGCCTTAAAGTGCAGGATTTAAGCTTACAGGCTGGCTTTGATCATGAGCGGCTGGAACCGCTTGATCTGGCACATCAGTTGCAACAGGCCAATAAAGCGGCAGTCAATGCTGATGAGCGGCGCCGTAAACTGATGGAAACGCTGTCAGAAGCGGATGAGCGGCGGCTTAAAATCGTTGAAATGCAGTCGGTTCTGACGGCTAAAAAGCTTGAGAAAACCAAACTCTTTGACGTTGATATGCTGGATGAATTGCTCGCAAAACTGGCGCAAGTGCAAGAGCGTGCCGAGCTGCAACGATTTAGTGAAGAGGCGGAAGCTGAGCTTATTTCAATGCTGGGGGCTGAAAGCACAAAAAGTGCTGAAGAGCAGCTTGGCAATTTGGAGCGTGAAGCAGTTGAAGCTGAGCTCACCGAACTGCGCGCCCGCAGTGAAGATATTGATGGTCGCTGTCAGGAGCTTTATCTGGCTAAAAATCAGGCCGAAGATAAAATTGCTGCTGTGGGTGGCGATAGCCGTATTGCGGAAATCGAAGAACGCCGCCGCACTATATTGCTGGAAATTGAAGATGGTGCGCGTAATTATCTGCAATTGCGCATTGGTATTGCTGCGGCTGAGGCGGGTTTGATTGCCTATCGCGACAAACATCGCTCTTCGATGATGGAACGGGCATCGGACGCTTTCAGCACGATCAGCCGTGGTGATTATTC
>JAEWHQ010000326.1 GCA_023387715.1 Pseudomonadota bacterium
CATTAGTAAGAAGCACGGTCTTAACCGGATTATCACGTAAACTGCGCGGATGCAGTGCAGGCGTATCAATCAATTGCTGCCTTATATCAGGAGAAGCATTGAGAAGCGCCCAGTTTTCACCGTCAGATGTTACCGCGAGTGAGGATTGTGTTTGTGGAGGAATTCCCTCTCCTGAGGGCAAGCGCGCTAACCGGCAGTTTTCGCAGCCGCAATTCCATTGAGGGAGGCCGCCGCCAGCAGCGGCCCCGATCACGATCGAACGAAACGTCGTCATGATCAAATTTCAATGCTTAACATTGAGAATTTCTCTCCTGTTACTTAGAACAGAACTGGTTCATCACCGTCACCGGCTGCATAACGGCAGATTTCCATTGCGCAGCTGACTTCAACAAACAGAGGTGCATGCCAAGACATGTTTTTCATCCCATCTAAATTAACAAACATAGGTAGTACGCCTTTATGTTAAAGGACTTAGGCTCTTTTAGAAAGTGCTGTTTCAACTCTTTTTTAGCCTTCCACACACATAAGCGTGAAAAAGCAGCCCTCCTTATGAGCAATCAGCATGCAGCTATGATTTATTGCACTGATTAATTGTGGACTTTAGCAATAATGATAATTGTACCAGCGCAACTTATTATTAGTGTCGGATAATCATGCTATCAGCCGATATTACTCAGTGTATAAAACAACACAGGCGCATCAGGAGGCGCAACTCAATTGAATATTCAAGATATGACCAGCTTTGACAAATTTCTGACCCCAACCCTTATCAAAGTTGTTTACTGGATTGGTAATGCCGGTATCGCGCTTATATCGCTGATGATGATCTTGTCAGCATTCAGCTATATGGGTCGCGGCGTTATGCAGGTTCTGGGCGCGATTGTATTTTTTGTTGTTGGCGTGATTTTCTGGCGCGTAATGTGTGAAGGCATTATGCTTTCCTTCCGCATTTATGATCGTCTGACTGAAATCAGAGATCGTCTGCCACGCAATTAATCAGTTGCAGCAACAGTTGGTGACAAGGTTTAGAATTAATTCTTGTCACCAACTGTTGACCATCAATTAATATTATATTTTACCAGCAAACACTTTCGTTTATCGCCCGTCCGCACCATCTATGACAAAACGGCTTGAATATCGTCAGCTGTGACGCAATAAGCATTCAAACCAATCCTCTAAGCGCATGCGCTGATAAAGACGTGAATGAAAAGAACGGCATAATATGAAAGTTAAAGACGTCGAAATTCTCATTATCCCCGGCTATACCAATTCCGGCCCTGACCATTGGCAGTCCCGTTGGGAGCAAAGGCTTTCCACTGCGCGCCGCGTCGAGCAAAAAGAATGGTCAAAGCCGGTTCGTGAAGACTGGGTTGAAGAAATTGTCAAGGCCGTGCAAGCTGCCGAAAAACCGGTTGTGCTGGTTGCGCATTCGCTAGGCGTGGCTGCGGCCATTCACGCAATCCCGCAGATCAAAGACAAGGTTGTCGGCGCGTTTTTTGTAGCGCCTCCGGATGTCGCAAACGAAAATATTCGCCCTCGCCATCTGATGACATTCGGCCCTTATCCGCGTGAACGACTGCCCTTCCCGACATTGGTTGTCGTCAGCCGTAATGATCCGTTTTCAGACTATGAAACGGCTGAAGCGATCGTCAATGATTGGGGCGCATTACTGCTGGATGCCGGTGAAGCCGGCCATCTGAACACAGATAGCGGCCACGGCCCTTGGCCGGAAGGCTCAATGGTTTTTGCCCAATTCCTAAATCAGATTTAATCTGGCGAATTAAAGCAAACCAAGCTCTGCCAGTTCTCGTCTGAGTTCTGCTGGCAGGGCTGCACGACCGCTTTTACCAACAGCCTCATCCAATGGTGCATCCTCAGCACTTAAATAGCGCCAGCCCTGAAATGCACGACGCGGCTGCCATTCTGTCGGGATAATTTTCGGCTCCAGCACCAGATGGCAGCGGTTAATGCCTTCATCATCGGTAAAAGTGCGGATTTCCAGCAAACGCTGACGACACTGAATATTGCCTTTAATTACCCAATAAAGCGAACCGCCTGCAAGCAGCTCCTCCACGCGCTTGGGAACCATGCGCGTGGTGTGAAACTGCTCCGGAAGCAAGCCAGCTGCGCGCTTTTCTTCCAGCCGGAAATCAATCCACGCTGCAAGCGTTTCGATACTGTCGCAGCCGACACATAATTTAACCAGATTTAATGCCATATCGTCAGTCTATCTACTCATTGCGATGATCGCAATTGAGGCTTAGCACTCCACCACATTAACAGCCAAACCACCAAGACTGGTTTCTTTATAGCGCTCATTCATATCATTGCCGGTCTGACGCATGGTTTCAATACAGGCATCAAGCGGCACAAAATGCTTGCCATCGCCCTTCATCGCCAATGAGGCAGCTGTCACGGCCTTAACCGCA
Source organism: Pseudomonadota bacterium (assembly GCA_023387715.1). Taxonomy (GTDB): domain Bacteria; phylum Pseudomonadota; class Alphaproteobacteria; order Rhizobiales; family Rhizobiaceae; genus Paenochrobactrum; species Paenochrobactrum glaciei. The sequence goes on from JAEWHQ010000326.1 coordinate 2,430, forward strand.
CCAAGCGCATTACGCTCAATGCATGGCACTTGCACAAGACCCGCAACTGGATCGCAAGTCATGCCAAGATGATGCTCAAGCGCGATTTCAGCGGCATTTTCAATCTGTTGAGGCGTGCCGCCCATCACAGCTGCCATACCCGCTGCCGCCATAGCGGAGGCAGAGCCTACCTCACCCTGACAACCAACCTCAGCCCCTGAAATTGATGCATTATGCTTGATAATGCCGCCAACGGCTGCGGACGTGAGCAGAAAATCGCGAATGTCTTTTTCCGTTGCATCTTCATGGAAATGCAGGAAATAACGCAGCACTGCCGGAACAACGCCCGCAGCACCATTGGTTGGCGCAGTGACAACTCGGCTGCCAGAGGCGTTTTCCTCGTTAACAGCCATTGCATAAACCGAAAGCCAGTCATTAGCGAGAAGCGGATTATGGCGGTTGTTGCGCCATTCATCCTGCAATTTATCATTAATGTGGCGGGCACGGCGCGGTACATTCAAGCCACCCGGCATGATGCCTTCATTATTTAAACCGCGATCAATACAGGAGCGCATCGCACCCCAGATTTTATCAAGCCCCGCATCAAGCTCTTCAGCCGACATGCGGGTTTCTTCGTTTTTGCGCTTCATCTCAGCAATGGACAAGCCGCTCTTATCTGCCATTTTGAGCATTTCAGCCGCATTGTTAAACGGATAAGGCACATTGCTTGGCGCTGCTTTTTTGCCCTTAGAGCTTTTCATTTGCTCAAGCTCTTCGGCAGTCACAACAAAGCCACCACCCACCGAATAATAAATCCGGCGCAGCAAAACACGGTCGTTTTTATCCAGCGCTTCAAAAGCCATACCATTGGCATGACCTGGCAGCGGAATTTTACGCTCCAGCACCAGATC
>JAEWHQ010000327.1 GCA_023387715.1 Pseudomonadota bacterium
GTAAAAAGCACTGCAACCACCCAGGAAACAATCAGGGAAACGCCAATGACGACAAAAAGCGTAAAGGTATATTCGCCAGCCTGACTTGAGTTCAAACCAATGGGAATAAAACCTGCAATGGTTACCAATGTACCGGTCAGCATCGGGAAAGCCGTATGCGAGTAAACATAGGTAGCTGCTTTTGCCAGCGGGTCGCCTTGCTCTAGTCTCGCGACCATCATTTCAACTGCAATCATTGCATCATCAACCAGCAAACCCAGAGCAATGATGAGTGCGCCCAATGAGACACGCTGCAAAGAAATATCCATATAAGCCATCACCAGAAATGTAATGGCTAAAACAAGTGGAATAGATAATGACACGACCAGTCCGGCACGTACACCAAGACTGATAAAACTTACTGCTAGCACAATTATAACGGCTTCAAACAAAGCACGGGTAAAACCGGAGACTGCTTTATCAACCACTGCCGGCTGATCCGCAATTTTGCTCACATTGATCCCTATCGGCAAATCCTGCAAGATTGTACCCATGAGATTTTCAAGTTTCACACCAAACTCCAGCAAATTTCCGTTCGGCTTCATACCTATCGCCAAACCAATAGCATTTTGTCCGTTGGAGCGGAATAAAGAATGGGGCGGATCCATATATCCACGCGTAATTGTAGCCACATCCGACAATCGGAAAAACTGATTATTAACGCGCAAATTCACTTCGCGCAGATCATCCTCCGAAGCGAAATGGCCGCTAACGCGCACGCTGATACGCTCAGCACCAGCCTCAATAACACCTGAAGGCGTAATTGCATTTTGCTCTTGCAGGCTTTTAATAATAGCTTCAGTATCGAGCCCCAGAGCCGCCACCTGTCTTGTAGAAAATTCGAGATAAATAACCTCGTCTTGTGCGCCAATTAGCTCAACTTTACCAACTTCCGGTATAGTTAAAATTTGCGTACGAATCTCTTCGACATAATCGCGTAATTGCCGCATCGACAAACCGTCTGTGGTAAAGGCGTAAATATTACCAAATACATCGCCGAAGCGATCATTATAATAAGGGCCATAAACACCTTCAGGAAAACTAGAGCGGATATCCTCCAGCATATTGCGTACCTGCAACCACCGCAGCTCCACATCCCGCGCAGCAACTGTCGCTTCCAGATTGATAAAAACGACCGATTGTCCGGCAGTTGTCACACTTTTCGTGTAATCAAGCCCTGGCAATTCCTCCAGCTTTTTCTCAATTCTATCGGTTAACTGATTAAGTGTCTCTTCTACCGAAGCCCCTGGCCAACTCGCCTGTACGACCATCGTTTTAATGGTAAAATGCGGGTCTTCCTCACGCCCGAGCTGCATATAAGACATAAATCCGGCAAGCAGAAATATCCCCATAAAATACCAGACCAGTGAACGATGGCTCAAAGCCCAGTCAGAGAGATTAAAGTTTTTCACTTATCCGCTCCTTTAGCGCTCAAACGAACCTTTTGCCCTTCATTCAATTGATGAATACCGGCTGTAACCACCATGCTGCCCGCTTTCAGATTATTGACCAGCACACCTGTTTTGTTTTTTTCAACGATAGAGATTTGCTGCAATAAAACAGTTTCATTTTGTGGATCGATCACCCAGACAAAGTCTCGTTCTCCGCGCTCTAATAGTGCACTGTCCGGCACGATAATGGCCACATCACGTACCGATTGCGGAATAACCTTCACTGTTGCACCTAAGCGAAAGTCAGATGCGGTTGCTTCCAGTGTCAGCCGCAAGCGTCGTGAGCGTGTATGGGCATCTGCTTGCGGCGCCACTTCACGCACCAATGCCACCCCCTGTACTTGCGGATCAGCCTGTAAAACCACATCAAATTTTGTATTGAGTTGCAGCAAATCATTCATATGATCAGGCACATCCACAACAACATCACGAATATCAGATCGAGCCACATTGAGGATGGGCTGGCCGGCTGAAACCACCTGTCCTACCTCGGCATAAACCGTAGATACCACACCGTCAAAATCAGACTTTAGTTGCGCAAACTCACGCTGATCCTGCGCCTTACGATAGTCAGCTTGTGCTTTTTGCAGTGATGCGGCTGCGCTGGCACGTGCCTGAAGCACACTGTCATAATTAGCCTGCGAAATATTCTGACTTTTAAGAAGTTGAGCGTTTCGTTCTTCATTCGCTGCTGCGCTGGCATATTGTGCTTGAGAGCTGGCAAGATTTGCACGTGCCGACTGAATATTTAAATCAAGCGCTGCCGGGTCGATCGTAGCCACCACTTCGCCACGCTTTATTAAGTCTCCGACATTAACCGTTTTCGATGTCAGATTACCAAGTACGCGAAAAGCCAAATCTGCACTATATCGCGGCTCGACAGATCCGGCAAAACCCTGCTCGGTTAATGCCTGAGGCTCTAAAATAGTATAAAGCACCGGACGGGGGCGAACTTCCACAATCTCTTCAGCTTCATTATCACACGCAGCTAATAGCAAAAGAAGCGCGCCGAGCATCAGATAAGTTATTTTCATCATTTATCTGTCTCGCTTTTTTGACCAGTCGCGATCTCCACTCTTTGACCGGCACGTAACATTTGACCGCCTTTAGAAACAACGCGCTCGCCTTCATCCACACCATCAGTGATGATCAGCTGTTCACGGTCGAAAGAAAGCACTTCAACCGGCACCAATGACACCAGATTGTCATTCATATTCACCCGCCAGACAGCAGGTTTTCCGTGATCAGATGTCAGAGAACTCCAGCTTAAAATTGCCGCCTTTTGCTTTGGCAAATGCAAAGTGCCACTCAAAACAGCTCCAAGCGGCATAAAAGGTGTTTCCCCAGTCAAAGCAACTTTGACCTTAACGGTTCCTGTGTAGGCATCCACCACAGGCGAGATTTCTCGTACCTTCCCCTGCGCTTTAACTGATTTATCCGAGAGTAAAGAAACCGTCATTTCAGCGTGGGTTGCGATATGTTTAACCAGCATTTCCTGTACATCAAAAACCGCATCGCGCGATCCGTCCTGTGCTAATAAAAAGCCTGCTTGTGCCGCTTGGACAACCTGCCCAACCTCCACATGCCGTGCAGTAATCACGCCATCTACAGGTGCCCGAAGCTCTGTATCTTCCAGCTCATTTTCTGCATTCTCACGCTGGCTTTTAGCACTGGTCAATTTACTTTGTGCGGTAATCCATGCTTGCTCGGCCTGCTCAAACTGGCTTCGGGTGGTAAAGCCTTGTGACAGCAATTGCTGCTGACGTTTATAGTGGGCGCTTGTCTGCGTCAGTTCAGCCCTTGCGGCATCTTCAGCAGCCTTTGCCGCGGTTAAATTCGTTCTTTGTTCGGCATCATCAAGCCTCGCCAACAAATCACCTGCACGCACGGGATCACCTACATCTGCCAGACGTTCAGTAATTTGCCCGCCAATACGAAATGATAAATCAGCCTGCACCTGGGCAAGTAATGTACCGGTTAAGGTCAAAAGGGGTGCATATTCTGTATATTGCACCTCCTCAGCGGCGACCAATAAATCCTGTGACATCTCTGCCTGCGCGACCGCCACATGAAAAAGAATGGCCGTGGTCACAGCTGGATAAACAGAAACATACCTGAAAAACTTCTTCATCAAATGATTGCTCTTTATAATTAAAGGCCGCACATTTTCCCGGCTTTACTTTTCAGACTGCACCGGGGTGACGATTTCAAACCAAAGATCAAAGGTTTCAAAAAGGTCAAAAAACTGTTTCAGGACAGCGTGATCGCCTTCGATCTTAACGCTGTCCGGCACGGTTTTAGCTGGCTGTAATAACAAGTCCAAAAGGTCTGCTTTTGTTAATTTCACGTCAATTTGGGCCTCTTTTGAAGCGGCCGGAGTGGCATTTAGAACAGAATGCACCAGCTCAAGATAATAAGTTTCATCCAAATCGGTTAAATGAAAATTGAGCCCTAATTTTTGACCTTTTGCTTTATCTGTATTGATCCGCACCGCCAGGTAATCAAACAACATTTCCGGTGTCATCGCCTTGATGGTATCTGCACTGCCGCTGCCAACGGCTTTTATCTGCGGCAAACCATTGAGTAGTTCTTGGGCTCCTTGCAGATAGATCGATCGCCAAGGACCCGATTCCGCCTGATAAGCCATCTGACGATAACTCTCGGCTAAAAGTCTACGCGCATCTTTGTTTTTCGGATTAGCAAAAACCAAATGCTTGAGTGCCATCGCTGCCCAGCGATATTCGCCATTATTGACATCTACGCGAAGACGCTCGAGTGCTTTTTCTTCGCCCCCCATATATTCGACATATTTTTTCGAGGCCTCAACAGGCGGCAAAATATTTAAGCTCGACGGATTACCATCATACCATCCCATATATCGCTGATAAACCGCACGCGCATTATGGCGCAAAGTGCCATAATAACCGCGACCACCCCAATAAGTTTCAAGCTCTGGCGGCAGCGCAATTTTTTCAGCAATCTCTTCTCCTACATATCCTTTATTCATAAGATTGACGGAGCGATCATGGATAAAGCGATAAAGATCACGTTGTTTTTTCAAATCTTCGACAATATCGGCATTTCCCCATTGAGGCCAATGATGGCTTTGAAACCGCACATCCGTTTTATCGCCATAAAGCTGAACTGTCTCATTGAGATATTTCGACCAAATCAATGGATCACGAACCAATGCTCCGCGTAAAGTCAGGATATTATGCATTGTACGTGTGGTATTTTCAGCCATCCATAAAGCGCGATATTGAGGCAGATAAATATTCATTTCAGCTGGTGCCTCAGCACCTGGTGTCATCTGAAAAACCATCTCCACACCATCAATGATATGCGTCTCTCCGGTTTTGGAAATTTCTATTGTCGGCGCAATCAGACTAGGGGGGCCGAAGGCATTGGTCATACCCAAACCAGCTCCAACACTGCCTTGTGCATTGCGTGGTAACAATGCGCCATACATGTAAGTTGAGCGCCGTGTCATTGCATTACCTGCAATCACACCTTCCGCAACGGCATGTTCCATGAAACCTTGCGGAGCAATAATCTCAACCGCAGATGATGCCACATCAGCCTCGCTAACTAAGCCCTTCACTCCGCCATAATGATCCACATGCGAATGGCTGTACATGATAGCAGTCACGGGAGACTTGCCAAACTTTTCAGTTAGCAGATCATACGCAGCTTTCGCTGTTTGCGGTGTACTACCCGTGTCAAAAACCACCCAGCCCTTATTGCCCCGAATAAATGTTATATTGGCCAGATCATATCCACGAACCTGATAAATACCATCTGTGACTTCAAACAAGCCATAATGCAGATTTAACTGCGCATTACGCCATAAGCTCGGATTAACCGTATCAGGCGCTAATTTTTCCTGATCGATAAAACTGCGATATACTTCCAAATCCCAGACAATGCGGTCATTTGTATCTTTAATCGTTAGCGTCTGCGGCTTTAATAATAACCCGCGAGCCGCATCATCAAAATCCCGCCGGTCATCAAAACGTAATGTCTGTAAAACCTGCTGATTGATCGTTTTCGTCGTATCGGAAGCAGTGTCAGCCAATGCATATTCAGGCTGCACTACAAAAACCAAACAGCCTAAAAAAAGAAACTTGTGCAAGCTTTTAAAAAAAACTTCCGATTTCGAAAACGCTGTTTCATCAGACAACAACAATATAGTCCTCCCCCAAATACTGTTTACTCGGCAAAGTAATCAGTCCGATCACTAGACATAAATCACCAATGACATAGACTTTGTTCCAGATCGGACAATTGGGGGAAAACGATGAAATACTGTAAAATTCAAGCGCGCCAGATTTTAACATCTTCAGGTTGGTTGTCATTGCAGCCAAAAAAATTTCAGAATGAGATCATTGAGCGCGGAATAGTAAAACATTATACGCCGGGCGAGTATGTCTATCGCTTAGGTGATGATATCGGCGGCATTTACGGAATGATTTCCGGTGCTGTAGGTATTACCACAGCTCCAATGGTGGCCTCACCCAAACTTGTCCATATGGGACGTCCAGGAGGCTGGACAGGCGAAGGATGTTATCTTACTCGCCAGCCGCGTCAGATTGAGCTGCGTTGTATTTTAGAGACATGGTTATTTCATGTACCATTGCATGTTCTGGATCAGATGACTGCAAAAGAACCTAATGTCATCCGTTACATCAGCCATATTTTATTGCTTAACTCTGCCATGCTTGTACAGGTTGTCCATGATTTGCAAAAGCCGGAAGCAGATAAAAGAATTGCATCCGTTTTGCACCGCTCGACTCACCAAGGCAGCGCGCCGGTACCGCTAACTCAAGCTGAAATCGGCGCGATGGCCAACGCCTCGCGTAAACAAGTCAATGCCACTTTACAAAAATTTGCAGCACTGGGATGGGTGAACAATAGCTATCGCAACGTAGTGGTTGTTGCGCCGAAAGAACTTGAACACTTCGGACGACAACCAATTTAAAAGACGGATTGTCCTAAAACGGACTATTTAAATCATAAACTGTCTTAATCTCTCCAGCATTTCAGTTATTAAATACGGGAGTGCGCAGGATGAAACCAATAGTACTGGCAATTATCGCTTGCCTTTCAACAACAGCTTGTTTTGCTGCTGACAGGCCATTAATACCTGTTACAGTTGATAATTTTGTCCGCGCCGAATCCGACCTTTCCATGAAGGCTTATGTTAACGATGGTGCTATGGGTACATTCACGCATGCGCGTTTACCCACACCAATCGACAAGCAAAAAATCGTGCGCATGAACCGTGATACACTCTATTCTTTTGCCGTTTTTGACCTTGATGCCGGTGACGTCACAATCACTCTTCCTGAAGTGGGCAAGCGTTACATGATGATGCAGGTGATTGATCAGGATCATTATGTCTATGATATCAACTATAGCCCGCTGCCAAAAACCTATAAAAAAGATGAAATAGGCACGCGTTATATCGCTGTTATTATTCGCACACTAGTCGACCCTGATGATGAAAAAGACATTGTACAAGTCCATAATCTTCAAGACAAAATCCACATTGATCAAGCCGGTAAAGGGCAGCATGAAATTCCGCAATGGGATGAAAATACCAAAAATAAAATAAGAGATATTTTAAAAATGCTGGGCACAACCGTTACCAACACAGATAGAATGTTTGGGACACAGCAAGAGACCGACCCCATACACCATCTGATCGGCACAGCGGTTGGTTGGGGCGGAAATCCCAGCTCCGCAGCGATTTATCTGACTGGCCGTGCCAAGAACAATGACGGCAAACATATTGAAACTTTAACTGTCAAAGATGTGCCGGTTGATGGTTTTTGGTCAATCAGTGTCTACAACAAACAGGGTTTCTTCGTCAAAAATGAAACCAATGTCTATTCTATCAATAACTTAACCGCTAGATCCGATAAAAACGGCAACATAAAAATTCAGTTTGGCGGCTGCAATGATAAAACTATTAATTGCCTGCCTATAATGGAAGGGTGGAATTACACAGTGCGTCTTTATCGCCCGCGAGCAGAAATTTTAAATGGGGATTGG
>JAEWHQ010000343.1 GCA_023387715.1 Pseudomonadota bacterium
AACATCACGGCGGCCCCGAAAAAGCTGTGCATCATTATGACTTTGATCATTATCAGCAGTGGCGCGAAGAAATCGGCGATAAAGATATTTTAAGACAGCCGGGTGCTTTTGGCGAGAATCTAACCACACGTGGTATCAGTGAAGATACAATTGCAATTGGTGATATTTTCAAGCTCGGCGATGCTGTCATTCAGGTGAGCCAAGGCCGCCAGCCATGCTGGAAACTCAATATCCGTTTTGACACTAAGGATATGGCACTGCGCTTGCAAAAAACCGGCCGTACCGGCTGGTATTATCGGGTACTCCAGCAAGGCTATGTGCAGGCCGGTGATACGCTCCAACTGGCTGACCGGCTGGCACCTGAGTGGACGATCCGCAAAACATGGCATGTTCTTTATGTCGATACGCTCAATCATGATCTTTTAAGTCAGATGGCAGCATTAGAGCCACTGGCTGATAGCTGGCGGCAATATGCCAGCAAACGCATAGGTTCCGGCAAAGTGGAAGACTGGAGCCGACGACTACAAGGTGACGCATAACAGACTGAAATCACATCCAAAAATTAGCCAACAGCATGTCCGTCGACTGCATTTTTTAAGAACTGATCGGTGATATGGGAAAAGGTACAACATTAGCAATTGAAGTCAGGGTCAAAGAAAGCGAGCCTATTTTTCTGGCGCTGGCACGCACAATCATTGCTGAAATTGAACGCGGTCGCCTGAAACCAGGGGACGCTTTGCCGGGCACACGCTCGCTTGCCAAAAACCTCAAACTAAACCGCAACACGGTGGATGCGGCCTATCATGAGCTGACCATGCAAGGCTGGCTCAATGCCGTAGCTTCACGCGGAACTTTTGTGGCGGATGATCTGCCGGACTTATTAAAGTCACAAAATTCGCAAGCCAATGATGCAAATGCGAAGCCGTTTAAACGCAAATCGCGTCAATATTTGTGGAATATTTCCGATGGTGCGCCGGATGCGCGACTATTGCCGATTGTACCATTTGGGCAGGCATTTCGCCGTGCCTTAACCAGCAATAGTTTTTTGGATAATCAATCCAATGACAGCGCTAATGGTAATGAATATCTGCGCTCGAACCTTTCAACCTATTTGAATGCAGAGCGGGGACTGATTGCATCGGAACCGGATATTCTGATTTCACGCGGTAGTCAGATGGCGCTGTTTTTGGCAGCGCGTGCCATTGCAGAAAGCGGCATCAGCATTGCCGTGGAAAATCCGGGTTATCCGCTGGCATGGGCAGCATTTCGTGCAGCCGGTGCCAATCTTATCAGCATTCCGGTGGATGATGGCGGTATTGATGTGGATGTTTTGGAGGCAATCGCCAAACGTGACAAAACATTGCGCGCGGTTTATATCACGCCGCACCACCAATATCCGACCACGGTGACACTGGGCGCAGCGCGGCGTTTGCGCTTGCTGGATATTGCGCGCCGTTATGGCCTGACGATTATCGAAGATGATTATGACAGCGAATATCGCTATGATGGTCGCCCTGTTTTGCCACTGCGTGCGCGTGCTGATAAAGACCTGCCGATTATCTATTTAGGCTCTTTATCCAAGCTTTTGGCACCTGGCATTCGTGTTGGTTATGCGATCGCACCGCAGGATATTTTGAAGAAAATGGCTTTGCAGCGCGAGGCGATTGACCGTCAGGGTGATGTGCCTTTGGAATTGGCGCTCAGCAGTTTGATTTCTGATGGCACGATGAAGCGTCATGCGCGAAAAGCCCGCCGGATTTATCATGCCAGACGTGATTTTCTGGCAGAAATTTTGACCGAGCGGCTAGGCGATGATGTGGAATTTACACTGCCCTCGGGCGGGTTGGCGATTTGGCTGCGTTTGAAAAACGGGCTCAATGCGCAGGAGTGGTCGGAAAATGCCACTCGTTTGGGGCTTTCGCTCTTACCAGGCATTCATTATTCGCTGGACGAAACTCAGCCGATTGAAGCGTTTCGTTTAGGCTTTGCCAGCATGAATGAGGAAGAGCTTAGCCGTGCGATACAAATTCTGATCCGCGCCAAGCCGGCCTGATGGCATAGATGAAAGCGCTGCCCTTTTGTCAGGGCAGCGCTTTTAGATGAGCTAGCTAAGTATATTGTGCCTGTTGCATACACTTGTCGGGCTTGACAATTAATCGATTTTTTTGAACTCATTCCCTATGGGAAAAAATCTAAAATCAAATGACGAAGCTTCGCTTGAAACATCGTCCGGCAGTGTAGGTGCCAAATTGCGTGCGCGCCGCCTTGAGCTGAATTTAACGCTTGTTGAACTGAGTGCGAAAAGCGGCGTTTCTTTTGCAACCATCAGCAAAATTGAAACCGGCAAAGTCTATGGCGGTTTTCAGACGATTTATAAAATTGCGCGCGGACTTGGTATTCTGGTAACCGATCTGATGGAGGATGATCAGCTACAGGAAATTCCGGTGGTGGTGCAGCGCGCCCATGAAATTAAACCCCATAAAACACAGCTTTATGATTATTATCCGCAGGCAATCCGTGTGCATGGAAGGCTGAATTCCAACCGGATGATTATCAATACGCGCATTGTGCCTGACCTGATTGACTGGAGCAATCATGAAGGCGAGGAAGTGGTGACGGTGCTCTCTGGTGCCATCGATTTGCACTATGCCGGACGAGAGCCATTGCGACTGGAAACAGGCGACAGTGCTTGTTTTGATTCTGCTGTTCCGCATGCTTATGTCAGTACCAGTGACGCGGCGGCAGAGGTGTTTTTTGTCTCCACACGGCCTTCAATTCACGAGAATTCATAATTTTCATTATTGAAAATTTTCTTTATTGACAATTTTGCTGCGTCTCCATAGCCTCACTTTCAAGAGGGAGTTGGGCGTCATGATTTATGGTGCCTGAGGAAGAAAATGAGGAGGGTGGCGCATGAAATCTCTGGGGCGCATTTCACAATTATCTTTAGCTTTAGGACTGACCTTTTCACTGGCAGCACCGGTGCTGGCCGATGATATTATCGTTGGTGGCGCACTGAGCCTGACAGGCGTGCAGGCACCATTGGATGAGGCTGGCCTTAAAGGTGCAGAAGTTGCCGTTAAATATTTGAACGAGCAGGGCGGCGTGCTTGGTAAGCAGCTGAAGCTTATCAATATTGATGGTAAAAGTGATCCGGTTGTCGTCGGCAATAATGCTATCAACGCCATCAATCAGGGCGCGAAG